>CBDUYG010000021.1:0-16543 GCA_965371385.1 uncultured Myxococcales bacterium
TACTTCTTCTGGGGCGGGAAGTTGTTGAGGACGCGTTCCACCACCACATTGATGCGTTTCGTCCGCGCCTCCGGCGTCTTCAGATCCTTGACCTCGGACTGGGCTGAGCCCCGCCAGATCAGATTTCCCGTCGAGGGGTCGATGACGTCGATCATCAATGTACCCTGCTCGTACTCCCGAACCATGGTCTCCGAGTAGCCTCCCCACGCGCCGTAGTAGCCACCGTAGTAGGGGTAACTGCGGTTGAGAGTGGTGACGTCGAGCTTCGACTGGACTCCGACGTGGAAACTCACCAGGAAGTCGGGTGATCCACCTCTCAGCTTCTGGAAGCCCTTTGCCGAGAGTTCGGTGTCGATCGCTGCGCGAATCCTTTCGTCCAGCAGGCTGTTCTGCACCCGCGGATCCGTCACGTCGCCGGCCGGTGCCGCATGGATTCCATAGCTGTGAAGCTTCGAGAAGTTCGCCTCCGGGTCGAAGTCACTCGCGACCTTGATGGTGGTGCAGCTCGCCGCCGACGCGATGAGACCGATCAGTACGAGAGAACGAAATAGCTTCATGGTGAAGATCCTTTGCGTTTTTTGCGGCTTCCGGAATCGGTGTGCGGTCGGGGCCCACGATACTGAAGCCTCCCACCAGTTCAAGGATGCCCGCGGGCTGGGAGCAAAACGATACATCTCACTCGAGAACGAAACAATTCCTGTTGTCTTTTGCCCCCATCTGGTCCTGGGGCAGCTCTGGCCTGTACTGACCATTCTGGTTCTCGGAAAAACCGGGCAGGCTACTCCGCATTCTTCTTTGTGGGGTCTCATGTTCTGCCGATGAGAAAGCTGACGCGGATTCAGATAGGAGGGGATCGAATGCTTCGTCACAATGGCCTCGACACGATCAACGGGACCTGCTGTGCCTCGATCGAGGGACTGGTGGGCCGCAGCGACGATGTGAATGCGCTCTGTCATCTCCTGAGTCTGGTGAACGCCCAGCCGGGAGTCCCATGGCTGATCGACAACCGCGAATGCGGTCCCGCGCCCGGCATGGTGGAAGTCGGGCGTCTGGTGCGCTTCTTCCGGGAGCACGCGGAGGTGGTCGGGAGCACCCGTGTTGCGCTCGTGAACGATCAGCCCCAGGCCCATGCGATGGCCCGGGTCGTCGCTCGTCGCTCCCAGAGCCTCGCACTCGAGATGCGCGCATTTCGATCCATCGACGAAGCAGGAAGCTGGCTCGCCGAGGGAGAATCGAAGCGCACTCGGATGTCCGATCATCCAAGCGCCGATCGCATCGATTTCGCTGAGAGTCGGCGGCGGGCCGCGCGCTCGCCTCAGCATCCTGGATCCATTGGAGCCAGCTGATCGGCTATCGTAAGCTCCCTGCACATCCCGCAGTTGCGCGATGAGATGGGGTGCGAGGTCAGTCGCGGTGGACAGCACGGAAATCCTGAAGCGGTATCAGTACGTCGTCGAGCTGCTCGAAGACCTGAACGTCGGCTTCATCATCCGGGACCGCGAGGGAATCATCACGGCGATCAGTCGAGACCTGCTCCAGTGGCTCGGCTACATGAGGTTCGAGGTCGAGGGCCAGCCCCTGATCAATCTCATTCCCGACGACCTTCGGGAGATCAACCTCGAGGCCATGCAGGAAACCGAGCAAGGGGATACCCGGGCTCGGCTCACGACGATGCAGCGCAAGGATGGTTCGACCTTGCCCATGATCGTGCTGTCGACTCGAATCTTCGACGACAACGGCGAGTATTCGGGGATCTGTACGATCGCGATCGAGCTCGGAACGGTGCAGACGGCGAAGAATCTGGGTCGGCCCAGCGATCTGCAATCGACCCTGAATCGGATCGCGATCGAGTTGCGCTCCCTCAGCGCCACGGTCGCCAGCACGGCCACCTCCGTGAACCTCAACCACCCGCAGCTGGACGACCTCTCGCTTCGTGAGCGAGAGGTGCTTGAGCAGCTGATGGACGGTAAACGGGTTCCGTCGATCGCCACGGGACTGCACATCAGTCCTCATACGGTCAGGAATCATCTCAAATCGACGTTTCGCAAGCTCGGGGTGAAGTCCCAGGCGGAGCTGATCGACCACGTCAGGTCGCTCTGATATCTGTGGAGGATGGTGCCCGGGTGAGAAGGCGTGGGCGCGTCTTCAGCGTACCTTCAGGGCGCTCGGATCCGTTCCCATCAACCCGCGCCGGCACATGAAATCCAGCAGCCCAACGGAATAGCGCAGGGTCGTCGCCTCGCCGGTAAAGACCCGGGGCAGGTGCTTGCGAAAGTGGAAGTCCATCAGCTTTCCGATCCACCACTGGCTCACGCGCTCGCCGACCCGAAAAAGCGTAAAGAGCCGCCCGCTGTAGAAGTGGTCGATCGTCTTGTGCCAGTTCGCCAGATGGTTCATGACGTGGCTCTCGTAGCGCTTCATCTGGGCTTCGCCTCCCCCCGCGATGATGGCATCGGCGAGCGCCCGCGCGCTGTCGAGTGACACGAGCAGACCACTCGAGAAGACGGGATCGACGAAGCCGAAGGTGTCACCGCACAGGGCCCAGCCGTCGCCGTATCCGATATCCGAGCAGAGCTGATAGTTGGAGTACTTGAGTACGGGCGTCAGTCGCTTTGGACCGGGTCCCCACCAGCGCGTGATGATCGCATCGTGCTTCAGGTAATTGTCGAACTGCTCTTCGATGGAATCGCCGAAGGTCTTGATGTGCTCGGAATCCATCACGAGACCGACGGACATCCTGCCCGGGAGCGGGATGCGCCAGGCCCAGCCGCGCTCCAGGATGTCCGTGTGCACGTGACCCTCGAATACGGAATTCACGCCTTCGCAATGGGCGAAGAGCGCCGTATCACGCCGTTCTCCCGGCTCGAAGGGAAGGCCCAGGAGATTGGGCAGCAGCCTCACCCGCCCGCTGGCATCGACGATGAGATCGGGCTGCTCGCTGAGGAACCCCTGGGTCGCAGCCAGGGAGCTCTCGCTGAGCTCGACGTTCGCCTCCCTCCCCTCCCCGTTGCCGACCCGCTGGACCCGCGCCGCCTCGTGAACCACGAGCGCTCCGGTCTTCTCCGCCTGGCGTGCGATCGACCGATCGAATTTGTCGCGCGGGATGTTGTACGAGTACGTCGTCTTCGCCCCGCGCACCTCGGCGAAGTTGAAGCTCTGGGTCTCTTCCTCGTTGAACACGAAGGTCGCGCCTGGTTTGAAGGTGCTGTAGTCGCGTACCTCCTCTTCGAGGCCGAGCTCCCGGATCAGGGGAATCGTGGCCGGAACGAGGGACTCGCCTACAGTAAGAGGTGGCCGGCTGCCTCGCTCGAACACCACGACTTTCTTGCCGGCCTTGCATAGATGAATCGCGAGAGCGCAGCCCGTGGGTCCGCCTCCGATGATCGCGATCGTCTGGATGGGGTGAGACACTTCCGGTGACGGTAGAGCACGCCCGGCTCGCATTCAACGAGTGATCGAGCTTCGCCAGTGAGGCAGTCTGTCGCCGGAAGCGATCGGAGACTCACTGGCTTTCGATCCGGTTGAAAACCCATGTGGTAGGAACTCGCATCCTCGCGCGTTGCCTCTCGGGATTTCGGCGCTTGCGACATCGTCTCGTCCTCCACGATCTGCAGTAGTGCGAAGATTGCGACCACCGGCGATAGACAACCGTCTGTTGCAGATATTCCGTATCGTAGGCGGCTTGTACGGGTAGGTTTGGCGATCAGCCTTCCGGTGGCGCAATGTCCCCGTCCGAGCCCGTCCACCCTCAAACGCGCTGGACGGCAGATATGGACCTCTCTTCCGAGCCCTTTGTGATCCCGCTCCTGCTGCTGGGGCTGCTCCTGGTCGTCGACCTGATGCTTCAGGCAAGCCTGCGGCGGACCGCGGTGCCCTCCGTCGTAGTTCACCTGGCACTCGGCTTCGCGCTGGCGGTCGCGGAGTGGCGCTGGGGCTGGATCGGCGTTTCGGGGAGCGGGGCGATCGACTTTCTCGCAAGCGTCGGGATCGTCTTCCTCTTGTTCCGGGTGGGCCTCGAGAGCCACGTCTCGAAACTTCTGGAGAACCTGCGCGCCGCAAGCTTCATCTGGATCACCGACGTGACCGTGAGCGGATCACTGGGCTTCCTTGCAGCCCGCTACGGCTTCGGTCTCGAGCTGGTACCGAGCCTTTTCGTGGCGGTGGCCATGACTGTCACGAGTGTGGGGGTCGGCGTGGCGGTCTGGCGCGAGGAGGCCGCCCTCGAGTCGAAACGCGGGCAGCTGCTCCTCGACGTGGCCGAGCTCGACGATGTCTCCGGGATCGTGCTCATGGCTGTGCTCTTCGCCGTGGCTCCCCTGCTACACGACGGGAACACCGAGACACTCGCAGTTTCGGTTGGCTGGACCACGGCCGGGATACTGATCCGGCTCGCGGTCTTCGCCCTTGTGCTCGCGCTCTTCGCTCGCTTCCTGGAGGCGCCGCTGACACGCCTGATCGGCAGGCTCGAGCCCGCACCCGACCGCTTGATCACGGTCGTGAGCGTGGGGCTCATCGTGGCTGCCGCCGCGGGGGCACTCGGCTTCTCGCTCGCGATCGGCGCTTTTTTCGGAGGACTTGCCTTCAGCCGCGATCCCGAGGCGGTCAAGCTCGACGCCTACTTCGATCCGCTCTACGACTTCTTCACACCTTTCTTCTTCATCGCGATCGGTATGCGCGTCGATCCCGGCAGCCTCGGCGAAGCGCTTCCGCTCGGACTACTCCTCTTTCTCGTCGCAGCGGGAGGCAAGCTTCTGGGCGCGGGTGGCGGGAGCTTGGTTGTGTTGCAGCCCAGGGGCGCCGCGTTGCTCGGCGTCAGCATGATTCCTCGCGCAGAGATCGCGATGGTGATCATGCAACACGGCATGCTGCTCGGAGCCTGGGCCGTTTCGGAGCGACTCTTCTCGGCCATGGTGGTGGTCTCGTTACTGACCTGCCTCGCGGCGCCAATCGCGATTCGCGCGCAACTACGCCGTGGGGACGACGTGAACTCCGAAGATCACGAAAAATGATCCTCCGGGTGCGAAGACGCCGATTGGATCGATCAATCCTTGACGATCAGCACCGAGCAGGTTGCCGCATGGCTGATATGGGCAGCCACGCTCCCGAGCAGGATCTCGTGTGCTCGCCCATAGCCCTTCGATGCGACGACGATCAGGTCGGCTCCGATCTCATTTGCGTGTTTCAGGATGGCGCTGCGGGGCTCACCGTCCAACACTTCGACACTGGCGGGAGTGTGCTCCCTACCGAGCGCGCTCACGGCCTCTGTGAGTGCCTTCTCCGCTGCAGCCTGCTCGCGCTCCTGCGCATCAGGTGCGAGCAGCTCCAGGTAAGCGACTCCCCGATACACGAGTCCTGGGACCACGTGGATCACGTGGAGCTCCCCTTCGCCGGCTTTGACGAGCGCCGCGGCACGCTGCAGGGCCCGGGTCGACTCGTCGGAGAAGTCGATGGCGGCCAAAATCTTCTGGAAGTTCACGAATCGCATCCTCCTGCTGGGTCCCGTTTCAGCTCCGGGTTACGGCGGCTGTAGAGTCTAGGCTGGGCTGGGGATTCTCGGAAGTGCCCCTGGTCTCGTGCGGCTGCGCGTGCGGCGGGTCTACTCGGGGGACTCGTGAGGTAGACCGGTGCGTGCTCTCTCGCAAAGCGTTCGTCATCCAATCCAGAGCGCAATCACTCACCGCAGCCGCGCACGACGAGGTGTCCCAGTATCAGACGTGTGGAAGATTCAGGGACATCCTACCTCGCGACCCTCTTCGCCCTCACGAATTCAGGTTTGGCCTCGCTGGACACGATCGACGCACCGGTGGACCGAGAACCCTTCGCCCTGCGTTGGCTCGCTAGGTCTCGCCGGCCCGGATCGCTGCCCCGACGTAGACCGTGGCAAGGATGGCGAAGATGTAGGCTTGGAGCAGTCCGATCAAGATGTCGAGCGCCATCAGCGGCATTGGTACGAGAAAACCCGTCAGCGCGACGAGAAGCGCCACGATCAGGTGTCCAGACATCATGTTCCCGAACAGGCGCATCGAAAGTGCAAGTGTGCGCGAGAGCTCCGAGATGATGTGGAGCGGAGCGAAGAGCGGGTTCGGGCGAAAGTAGCCGAGCAGGTAGCCACGCACGCCCCGCGCCCGGATGCCGGCCACCGGCACCGCGAGAAACACGATCAGCGCCAGCGCCGAGGTCGTCGCCAGGCTCGCTGTGGGCGGACGAACACCCGGGAGCTGACCGGCGAGATTGCACGTGGCGATGAAGAGAAAGAGACTGCCGGACAGCGTGACGAGTGCCGGCTCTGCGCGCCCTACCACCTCACGAACCAGGCGATCGAGCCACTCGACGGTGAGGAGTGCCAGAGCGGCAGGCGTACCGCTGGGGGATCGCGAGAGCGCTGCACGCAGCGCCAGTGCGACCCCGACGAGCACCAGCGAAATCATGAGCGAAGTGATCATCGTCGTCGTTACCGGGACCCCCCCGAGTCGGAGAACCACCGCTTCACCAAAGATCTGCGTGTCCATTCCGACCTACTTCCGGTGCTCGCGGATGACGCGCCAGGCGACGGCGCTGCCGAGCGTCACGCCGACCACCAGAAGCATCAGGGTGAAGCGTACGCCACTATCGAGCTTCAGATCGAGCCGGTGTCCGAGCCAGACACCAGCAACGGCCGGAAGCACGATCGACCAGCCCACGGTTCCCAGCACCGAGAGCGATCGCCAGAAGGACTCAGCGGAAGGTTCGCGCCGCTCCAGGCGACCAACATCGCGCTCGAGGGAGCGCCGAGGGTCGGGGCGTCCGGTGCGCGAGGCAGGGTCGTTGCGATCAGCCAAGCGGCCCTCCGCTGCCCGCCGCCGAAGTGCCGCGGCGAATCTCCTGGAGAATTCCGGTCTCGAGGCGCTCCAGAACGGCTCGCAGCTCGAAGTCAGGGCTTGGCCTCCCCAGAGCCTCCGAAAGCTCCGCGCGAACCGTCTCCGCGCTCTCACCCACCACCGCGAGCGGTGTCAACAGGATCGCCTCCAGCCCGTCGCAGCGCAGGAGCCCCCCGGCCGTCGCGAGGAAAAGGAGCCGATCCCTGCTCGCCGCGAGCGCCAGACCGGGCTCCACGACCAGCGCTGCTGCTTCCGAACGGGGGCGAAGGCCGAGCTGCCCGGTGTCGGTCGGCACGCGCAGCGAGACCACGTGTTCGTCGAAAACGACACCCTGTGGCGTCCGCACCAGGAGCCGTAGCGTCTTCTCAGCCACTACCCGACTCCTCGCGCAGCTCGTCCAGGCTTCCAATCATGAAGAGGTCGCGCTCCGCGCGACCGTCGTATCGCCCATCGAGGATTGCCGCGACGTCGCTCACCGTCGTCTCGACGGGCACCCGCCTACCCGGTTGCCCGGTGAATGACTCGGTCACGTGGAAGGGTTGCGTGAAGTAGCTCCGCAGGCGCCGCGCGCGGGCCACAGTGCGCCGGTCCTCCTTGGAGAGTTCCTCCATCCCGAGCATGGAGATGATATCGCGCAGCTCCTGATAGCGGCTCAGCACCTTCCGGGCCTCTTGCAGAACCTCGTCATGCCTGCGCCCGATGATCTCCACGTCGAGCGCCTTCGACCACGACGCGAGCGGATCGATCGCCGGGTAGAGACCCTCCGCAGCGATATCGCGGGAGAGCACGAGTGCACTGTCGAGATACCAGAACGCATGCGTGATGGCCGGATCGGAGTAGTCGTCGGCAGGAACGTAGATCGCCTGGAGCGAAATCATGTCGCCCCGCTGTGTGGCAGTGATGCGCTCTTCGAACTCGGCCAGATCCGCGGCCAACGTCGGCTGGTAGCCGACTCGCGACGGCATGCGGCCGAGTAGCCCCGAAACCTCCATTCCCGCCTGCACGTGGCGATACACGTTGTCGACCACGAAAAGGACGTCGCGGCCCTCCTCGTCGCGGAAGTGCTCGGCCACGGCCAGCGCCGCAAAGCCAACCAGAAAGCGCGCGCCCGGCGGCTCCTTCATCTGAGCGAAGACGAGGACGGAGCGGTCCATCACGCCCCGTTGGCGCAGCTCGTCCCAGAGCTCCAGCCCCTCTCGCGAACGCTCGCCGATTCCAGCGAAGACGGCGACACCCTCGAGCGACTCGACCGCGTTGTGAATGAACTCCGTCAATACGACCGTCTTGCCGACTCCTGCCCCCCCGAACACCGCGGCCCGGCCTCCGTGCACGATCGGACAGAAGAGATCGATCACCTTGATTCCCGTCTCGTAGATGTGGCCCGAGCTGCGGCGCGCAGCGGCGGAAGGCGGCGGGCGCCGCAGCGGGGCTCGGAGTCGACCGTCGAGGGGCGCACCTCCATCCAGAACACGTCCGTGGAGATCGATCACTCGTCCCAGCAACTCGGGGCCGACCGGCACCCGTAGCGGCTTGCCGTCGGAATCAACGGGGTCGCCCCGGCACAGGCCGCGAGTCGACTCAATCGCGATGACGCGGACCGTTACGGCATCGTTGTGGCCGTAGACCTCTCCGGTGACCGGCGCCCTTCCTGCCGGACGGCAGACCACGCCGGCACCGATCGCGGGGAGCACACTCTCGAAGCGCATCTCGACGACGGTCCCCCGAACGGAGGTGACCGCTCCCCGCAGCGTCGCCCGAGCCGTCATGAGACGCCTCCGGCTTCTCGCCGCGCGGCGCGGGCAGCCACGATGACCTCGAGCAGCTCCTGAGTAGAGGTCTCGCGGCGGATCGCCGCCCTCAGCCGGCGCGTGGCGCTCATGCGCTCGTCCAGCCACGAACGGGCGGATTCCGTGGTGACGAGGCGTTTCCCGTGCTCGGAGGCCATCGCTTCGAGGAGCGTCTCGTACAACGACACATAGAGGTACTCTCGGATGACCACCGCACGAAGGTGCTCGTCGTGGCAGTACGGCGAACTCGCGAGGGGCGGCAGACCAACGGGCGCCGCAACCGGAAGGACGGGCACGCGCACGGGACTGTAGGCGCCCGCGCCCTCGAAGCGTGCAGCCACGAGCCACAGGGCCCCAAGCTCGCCCGCTTTTCGCAACGATAGGAGCGTGTCCACGAGGGGAAGGAGAAGGCCGGTCAACCCAGCGACACTCGTCGGCGCCGGCTGTACGGAGACGGGCTCTACGCCCGCCTTTGCGAGGGGAGCCACGGCACGACGACCCAGGCACACAAGCGGACCCGGGCCCGACTCTGCGCGAAGCGCCAGCGCTTCGCGGACGAGCCGCGCCGTGTAGTCGCCGACCAGCCCGAGGTCGGCCGCGACCAGCACGATGCCCGTCGGTCCTTCGCGAACCGAAGGGGGCCTCGCCGCGCCTACCACACCGAGGAAGCGCTGCACCTCGTCTCGATAGGCCCGTACCGCCGCGAGTGGGGCTCTGGCTGCGCGGAAGTGCTGTGCCGACAGCGAGCGCAGGGCGCTGACGGCTTCTTTGAGCGTTCCGAGCGTGCGAAGACGCTGCTGCAGTACACGCTCGCGGCTCACGGCCGATCCTCCTCGAAGGCCGGACGGAGATCAACGCAGAGAGTGCGGACCCTCTCGAGCCAGCCCTCGTCGGGGAGCTCACCCCGCTCGAGCTGCGACGCGACCAGGGGTTCCTCTGAGCGAACGCGCGCCGCGAGGTTCTCGACGAAGCGGGGCGCCTTCTCGGGGACGAGCCCGTCGAGCCAGCCTTCGCTCACCACGAGAACCGCGAGGACCTCTTCCGCGACGCCTCGAGGAGTCAACCGGGGCTGTCGCAGCAGCGCGCGCAGCAATCGACCGCGCGAGATCTCCTGCTCGGCCCCTGCCTCCAGCTCGAGTCCCACGCGGGAGAGCGACTCCAGCTCCTCGAAACGGGAATGCAGGATCCGGAGGTTTCGCGCCGCGAGCCGGATGGGTTCGGGCTGCGCTGCGCCCCCTATCCGAGACACGCTTCTCCCGACATCGACGGCGGGACGCTCGTTTCGTGTGAAGCGGGAGGTGTCGAGATAGATCTGTCCATCGGTGATCGAGATGATGTTGGTCGGAATATACGCGGCGATGTCGCCCTCGGTGGTCTCGACCAGGGGCAGGGCGGTGACCGAGCCGCCTCCCGCCGCTGCATTTCGCGCTGCCGCACGCTCGAGTAGCTCCGCGTGGATGTAGAACACATCGCCGGGGAAAGCCTCGCGACCCGGCGGCCGATCCATCAGCAGGCTCAGCTCCCGGTAAGCATCGGCGTGCTTGGTGAGATCGTCGTAGATCACCAGCGCGTGGCCGCCCTGCTCTCGGAACCACTCGGCTACCGACGCCCCGGCATAGGGCGCCAGATAGCGCATGCCGGGTGGCATCGAGGCCTCGGCCGCAACGATCGCTGTGTTCTGGAGAGCGCCGGCCTGCAGCAGGGTCTCCCGCAGTGCCAGCACGCGCGACATCGACTGTCCGATCATGACGTAGACGCAGGCCACGTCGCCGGGGGTCTGCGCGACGATGGCGTCCTCGGCAAGCGCCGTCTTCCCTACGTTGCGATCCCCAATGATCAACTCTCGCTGGCCGCGACCGATCGGAATCGCTGCATCGATTACAAGCACGCCGGTGCGCAGCGGCTCGTCTACGGCCTTGCGCTCGATCAGCTCAGGTGCAGGACGAAAAAGGTCGAGCCGCGGCAGCTCGGGCAGCGGTCCGCTGTCGTCGAGCGGATTGCCGAGGGGATCGATCACCCGGCCCAGGGTGGCGGGCCCAACCGGCAGGTCGGGCAAGCGTCCCGTACCGACGACGCCCTCGCCCGCGCGCACGGTCGCGTCACTCGAGAGAATCAGCACGCCGGTGCCGTCCGTGCGCAGATCGAACGCCATGCCGAGCGCGCCCGAATCAAAGCGGACGAGCTCCTCGTAGGCGATGTGGTCGAGCCCGGCCACCTCGGCAACGCCATCTCCCGTCCGCCCGACGACGCCGCGCGGCTGAAGCGTCCGGCCGAAATCCGCTTCCCTCAGAGCGTGTGAGAGAACGCCATGGCGCTCGGAATCAGCCATGATTCGAGTTCTCCCGATCGAGCAGACCCACGAGCATGCACTCGACCTGAGCCGCCATCCCGGCCGCCGAAACATCGACGAGGCCCCTGGCTGTCAGTACGCGAAGTCCCGCCACCAGATCGGAATCGACGCGATGGGCCGCATCGGCTGTGGCGACGCCCGCCGCCTCAGCGAGGGTAGCGAGGGCCGCGGCGTCGAGGGGGCATGCCGATTCAATCAGGACCGGCGCGAGTGCGCCCGAGAGCCGCAACTTCTCGAGCTCTCGATATGCGACACGCTGCAGGCTGCCCTCCAGGTCCGGGCCCTCCATTGTCTCGAGCAGGCGTACAACGATCTCCCTGGCGGAAAACGCGGCGTCACGGGCTACCGATCGCGCCTGCGTGCGGCGCAGCGAGACGAGCTCTTCCTTCAGCGTGTCACGCTCGCGCTGTATCTGGGCGCGCGCGGTCTCTACGAGCCGTTCACTCTCCGCCTCGGCTTCGCGCTGGACTCGTTCACGCAGCTCTTCGAGCGAGCCTTCGAGCTCGGAGTGCCGTGCTCGAGCGTGCTGCAACGCGCGCTCCGCTTCCGCTCGGTCCTCCGCGGCGGCGCGCTGCTCGCTCTCGAGCTCGCTTCGCCTGCGCTCGAGGGCATCCCGAACCGGCCGGAAGAAGAACCAGCCCAGCAGCGCCGCCAGTAACAGGAAGTTGGCGGATTCGAAGAGGAACGTGACCCACGTGGCCGTCACCGCGGGAGTCCTAACTCGGGACGAAGGGGTTCGCGAAGAGGAGAATCAGGGAAATGACCAGACAGAAGATTGCCGTCGACTCCACCATGGCCAGGCTCACGAAGAGCGTGCGGGTAATCGAACCTGCCTCGTCGGGCTGGCGTGCCAGAGCATCCATCGCAGCGGCCGCGATCCGGCTCTCTCCGATCGCCGCTCCAATGGCGCCCGCCCCCATCGTCAGGGCCGCCCCCAATACCGAAATCACCGTCATCCATTCCTGACCGCTCATGCTGGAATCTCCTTGTCTGGGCGCCGGTATGCGCGCAACGATTACCGATGTGAGCACGGAGCCACCTGGCATACAGCTTGCGTCACACTCTCGCAGAGGGAAAGCCTTGATCGCTGTATGGGTCTTCCTGATCTGCGTTCCAACGGGCGGGTTCACGGCCTGGCGAGAGTACCGCCTGAGTTCGCGGAGGCCGCTCGTCATGCATGGGCATGCACGGCTACCCATCGAGGGCCTTGGAGCCACCAATGGCGTAGAGATCCCAATGCGGTCCCGGCTCAGTCGAAGATGATGACCTGGCGAGCGGCCTCGCCCTTGCGCATCAGATCGAACGCGTGATTCACGTCCTCGAGCGGAATCCTAGACGAGATCATCTCGTCGAGGTGCAGACGACCGTCGAGGTAGAAATCGACATAGCGCGGCATGTCGAAGCGGAAGCGATTCGACCCCATGTACGAGCCGGTGACGTTCTTCTCCTGCAGGGTCAGATCCGATGCGGAGATCGGAACCATCTCGCTCATGGGAACCACGCCCACGAGCACCGACGTGCCGCCCCGCCCCGTCATCGCGATCGCCTGCTGGACTGTCGGCACGAGTCCAATGCACTCGAAGACGAAGTCGGCGCCGCCACCCGTCAGGTCGTGGACCGCAGCGACGGCGTCGTTCTCGGACGAATCGATACAATCGCTGGCGCCGAGTTGGCGCGCGAGGTCGAACTTCCACGCCTGGGTGTCTACCGCGATGATCTTTCCCGCACCGCGCAGTCGCGCGCCCTGCACGGTGGAGAGTCCCACGCCGCCGCAGCCGATCACGACGACATTGGCACCGGTCGGAATGTTCACGGTGTTGAGCGCCGCGCCCAGGCCCGTCGTCACCCCGCAGCCGATCAAAGCCGCGCGGTCGAGGGGCATGTCGTCCCGGATCTTCACCAGCGAGCGCTCGGGGCAGAGCATGTTTTCGGCAAACGAGGAGAGGTTCGCGAATTGTCCGATCGGATCGGGTCCCTTCGTGAGCCTGGGCGCTGAACCGGGGGGGCGACCCGCGAACTGGGTCAGGCAGAGATAGGGCCGGCCGGCCGTACAGAACTTGCAGACACCGCACCACGCGGTGATGCATCCGATCACATGATCGCCGGGGACGAAATCGGTGACCCCCTCCCCTACCGCCTCGACCACGCCCGCCGGCTCGTGACCGAGAATGCAGGGCGGCGGAACGGGAAGCCCGCCTTCAATGACCGTGAGGTCACTATGGCAGATCCCGGAAGCTGCCGTCTTCAACAGCACTTCACCGGGGCCGGGATCGTCGATATCGATCTCCTCGATCTCGAGCGGGGCGTTGTTCGCGCGCATGACGGCGGCCTTCATCGTGGATCTCCTTTCGTGTTCGTTCGGGTCCGGGCCTCGCTCGAGCTCAGCTCCTTCGCAACGCTCGATGGAGCCCGGTTGATCTCTGCCTGCTACGCCGGCTCACGGAGGGAGTCGACACCCACGAGCTCTGTCTCGATCGGCGGAGCATTCTCCTCGGGCAGCAGGAAGCGCCAGAAGATCATTCCCGTCGGAAGCCCTGCTGCATCGATCCAGTTCGGCACACCGGGGTCGCGGTGGGCTACGACGATTTCGAAGCTGCCGTCCACCTCGTAGCGGACCTGGTTGCGATTGAGTGAGACACGGCGGTGCCGATAGGGCGGCGTCTGCAAGCGATGATTCCAGAGCACCACGTTGGCGAAGCGGCAGCGCGGGAAACGACCTCGCATGATCAGGGCATCGTTGGGAGCCAGCTCGTAGCGGGTCTGCAGGTAGGCGTTGTCCGCCGCGGCATAGCCGATCTCGGTGTTGCTCTCGTCGTATGCGGAGTTGTCGAATTGATTGACCACATTGGACACCCATGACGGCATCACCTCGGGCGGCAGCTCCGGAAAATCGATCGTCGCGCCGCGTGCGAAGTTGATCACGCGCTGGATTCCCGCCGCGATGGCCGTGTCACCCATCGGGGGCGCGGGGCCGGGATCCTCGATCGGCTCGATCCAGAGGGGAACGTGAAAGGTCGGATCGGCGGCCACGCTGCGCTCCCACTCCCAATAGTGGCGCGTCGTGATGCTGCCGGCTCCGGGCTCGAGCCGCAGCCAGTTGCTCGGCTGGGGGTCGGGACTGGCGATGATTTCGTAGCTTCCGTCCGCCGCGATGTCGAACTCCGTGTCGTTCAGGGTCGAGATCACGCCCTTCGAGAGGTGTCCCTCCTGAGCGCCGGTCTCGACGCTGAACGAGGTGTAGCAGGCGCCCTGGATGTTGCCTCGGATCCGATAGGTGCCGGCCGGATCGGCAACGGCACCGTAGTAGACGGCATCGGGGTTGTCGCCCAGGAGCTTCTTCGTCGGGCTCAGCCAGCGGTGAAAGAGGGGCCGCTTCGGATCGACATCGAACCAGCAGTGGAAGCCATGCTGAAGCGCGTTCGCGAGGAGATAGCGGCCTGCGGCTCTTTCTTCGGCAGAGTGCATGCCGCGCTCGGGGCCGATGTAGTCCCCCTCGATCTCACCAAGGGTCAGCGCAAGATCTGCGAAGGCTCGTGCCGCCGCATCCCCGGACGCTGCGGCCTTTGCGATGCCCGCGAATGCGGTGCTCGCAATACTTTCACCGGTGCGAATGCCTGGTTCCATAGGACTCTCCATCTTTCAACGGTGGATCTCGACGTTGGGGCTCTCGACCTCGGCCCGCTCACCCGGAGATTCTAGTTTTCCCGGGCCCGAAAGCCAGCCCATCAATCGCACAGGCTCGACTCGATTTCGGCCGCGAGAAGCTCGTGTCCGAGGGCGTTGGGATGAGGATCCACGAGTGGGTCGATCCCATCCTTGGTCAGGCGCAGCCGGAGCAGGAAGGGAAGCGCCTCCTCCTGGGCGACTCCCTGGCCGAACGCGAACGAGTCTCCCAGGATCAGGATGCGACGCGCACCTTCTCCGGCTTCGGAATCACCGGCTCGGGATCTCTCATTCCAAGCTCGTTGAGTCGGATGCCGTGCCCCGACCCTGACCCCGACCCTGAGCGAGCGGCCGTGCTCGAGAATGCTGCTGAACGCGAGGACGAGAATGCCGCGTTGCTGGAGGGGCTGACGCGCGACGGCGACTGAGCCGGGTGGCGCGGCACACCTGCACGTTGCAGCGCCATCGAGCGGCGCCTGCGCACTCCTGAGGCGGCAGGCCATCACCCCAAAGGCGCAGGCGGTGAAGCCCTCAACGGAAATCTCCAGTGCGGCGCGCACCGCTCGCTTCAAGCCTGGAGCTTCCCGACCCAACCGGGTCAACGTGCTGCAAATGCACACTCCCTGCCGCTGTTCTGCCGTGAGCCCGATCACTCATGCCGTGTGAGCAACCATCCGAAGAGAGGCCCGGGAGACGGGTACGGAATGACTGCACACTCGATGCATCCGGGTATGGGTACACAGCACACTGGCTACCGGCATCTGCCGATGGCGAGATCCTCCTTCATCAGCTCGCAGTGCCGCCGCAAGTGCCCGCTGCATCGTGCAACCCTGTGGATCTCGATCCTCGCCCTCACGACCTGGGTCGGCGCATCTCCCGACCTCGCTCGAGCCGCATCCAAGGACCAGATGCTGAGCCTCGACGAGCAGGTCCAAGAGATCAAGTCGGACGTCCTGGGCATCGCCGCCGAGCTCAGCAACCTCGAAGAGAAGCTCCTCTATCCCTCGAACACCCAGGTCGCGGTCTTCGTGTCTCTCGCAGAGGACCAGACGTTCCGGCTCGACTCGGTGCAGATCCAGATCGACGGTGAGCTCGTCGCGCATCACATCTACAGCTTCGGCGAGCTGGAGGCTCTCCGGAAGGGCGGCGTGCAGCGCATCTACACGGGCAACATTCCTACGGGCGAGCACCTGCTGGAGGTCTCGATCGACGGAAAGCTGGCTGGAGGCGACGATTTCAGCGGTATCGAGAGCTTCAACATCTCCAAGGAGATCGAGCCCAAGCTCGTAGAGATCTCTCTCTCCGGCCCCGGCTCGGGCGATGCCCTCATCCGGCTCGGAAGCCGATAGTCATGATGGCACTCAGGGCAAGTCACATCGCCCTCTTCGGAGTGGCGCTCCTGATTTCCGGCAGGGCATTCGGAAGTGAACTCCGGGACCTCCATCTCGGAGAAGCGCTCTACTACGCGTATCAGGAACACTACTTCGAAGCGCTCGAGCGCCTCGACAGCGAGATCGCCCAGCACCGTCAGGTCGACGAGCCCCAGCTCGACTCGCTCTACTATCACATCGACCACGCAGAGTTTTCGGTCGGTGACTTCGAGCTCCAGTATCGAATGCATCATCGTGCGGGTCGAGCCATCAAGGCCGTGCTCGAGGGCAATGTCGCCGAGCCGGTACGCAACGAGGCGGCCTACCGGCTCGCCAGGATTCACCTCCAGAAGGACCAACCTCACGATGCCATGTCGGCACTCGACGGAATCTCCGGCGATGTTCCCGAGGCGATCGAGGATGACGTCGAGCTCCTGCGCGCCAATATCTACCTCGCGACGGGCCGGCCGGCGGAGGCCGTCGAGGTTCTCGAGGGCATCCAGGGCTCCAGTCAGC
>CBDUYG010000022.1:0-16501 GCA_965371385.1 uncultured Myxococcales bacterium
GTCGGGGCGAACCGAAAACAGAGTCGAGGCGAACCGAGGATGGAGTCGGGATCTGAACGGGGGATGAAACGATCGTGACGCGTGCCATGCGCATGACTCCCCGGGAACGCGAGACCTACTCGCGCGGCCGGGTGCTCTTCGAGCGAGGCGAAGTCGATCCGGCTCTCGGTGAGCTGACTCAGCTGCTCGAGACCCAGAGCGGCTTTGCGGATGTCCACTACATGGTGGGAGTCCTGCTCGATCTGCGCGGAGAGGTCGAGGCCGCGGGCGAGAGCCTGCGTCACGCCATTCAACTCAACCCCACCTACGCCGAGGCGCTGCTCGCCCTGGCGAGTGTCTATGAACGCAGCGGTGATTATGACCGCTCGCGCGAGATGGCCGAGAGGGCGTCGGGCTTTGCACGCGCGACCTCCGGCAGCCTCGACGCCACCACGCGCGGGAAGCTCGCAAATCTACAGGCCGCCGTAGCCGACGCCTACGCGGACGTCGGTGAGCTGCGCGAAGCCATCGAGGGCTACCGCAAGGCCCTCGAGCGCTGCCCGGATTTTCACGACATCCGCTATCGCCTTGGTGTCGTGCTGCGCGAGTCGGGGCTACCCGACCAGGCCCTGCGCGAATTCAAGCGGGTGGCGCGAGGCAACCCCGCCATGCTCCATGCGCAGATCCAGCTCGGGCTCACCTACTACACCCTGGGGCGCTCAGGTGACGCCCTCGAGCGCTGGAACGCGGTGCTCGAGCAGGACCCTTCGCGCGAAGAGGCGCGCATGTACATCCGATTGGTCAGTAAAGCTGCCGAGAAGGCGGACGCCGCCGATCCACCCAGCTCCTGACGCGACGATCGAGGCGGCCCGACGGCATCGCGTCGGTCTCCGCGCAGCGACCCATCGCCGCAGCCGAGACCTCTTGCGGATTCCGGGCTAGAATCGAGGCATGCTCATGGATGAGATCTCAGCGGTGGACGCGGTCTGCCTGGCGATCCTCGTCATCGCCGTACTGCGCGGAACCTTCATCGGCATGATCCGCGAGGGTTTCTCGATCGCGGCCCTTGCCGCTGCGTGTGTCGCCGTAGCCTACGGCAACGAAGCGGCGGCGAGCTGGCTGATCGAGACCGCGGGCGGGATCGCGCCGTGGCTCGAGACCGCCGCGCCCTGGATCTCGGGCGGCGTCATCTTCATCGCGACCACCAGTCTCGTCGGTTTTGCGGGGCGCATGGTGAAGCGTGGCGCTCGGGCGGTGGGGCTCGACTGGGCGGATCGACTCGGCGGCGGCGCATTGGGTGCGGCGGAGGGGACCCTGGTCGTGGCGATCCTGGTGACCGCTCTGGTCCTGGTGCTCGGCCGGTCTCATCCCACGATGAAGGAGTCGGTCAGCCTCGAGGTCGTCGACACGATGCGGGGCTACCTCGACGAGAACTTCGACGAGCTGCCTGCGGTGGGGGCGCCTCCGAAGATCTGACCTGCGAGGGTCTTCGCTTTTGCTCGAGGAGCTGCTTGGAGCCGACTCAGCTCGCGGGAGGCGGATCCAGCCAGCGCCCGCAGTCCTGGATCAGCTCGACGAGGCGATCGGGAGCCTCGTCCTCGTGGACGTTCCGCACCCGAATCTCCTTGCCGACGTAGAGCGTCACCCGCCCCGGCCCCGAGCCCACGTAGCCGAAGTCGGCGTCCGCCATCTCGCCCGGGCCGTTCACGATGCAGCCCATGATGGCGATCTTCACGCCTTTGAGGTGCTCGGTGCGCTGCTTGATGCGCGCAGTGACCTCCTCGAGATCGAAGAGGGTTCGTCCGCACGATGGGCACGAGATGAACTCGGTGCGGGTGACGCGCATGCGAGCGCCCTGCAGGACCCGGTAGCTGAGGTCGAGAGCGCGGGCCGGATCGCCCGAGACCGAAACCGAGACCATATCGCCGATCCCGTCGCAGAGTGGAGCGCCGAGGTCGATGCCGGCGTCGATCAGGCTCGATTCGGGATCGTCCGCCCGGGATGGATCGGTTCTCAGGATGATCGGGATCTCGGGAAATCCCGCTTCGCGAAGACTCATGGCGAGCGTGCGGGCCGAGTGCACCGCGCGAGGCGAGTCGCTCGAGTAGAGAAGGCTCGACAAGCCGGCGGAGCGCGATGCCGCGAGCGTCCGGCTCACCTCCCCCGGAAGGTCGCCCGGCTCGCCTTGCAAGCACCACTCGAGGGGCACTCCCCAGCGCGCGGCGAACGCCGACGACGACTCGAGGTCGCCATCCGACTCCCTGCCCGAAGTCGCGATCACGAGGCGGGAGATTCCAGAACCGGGAGGGGGCGGGTCGACTGGAAGATCGGAGCAGCAGGAAACCTTCAGAGCCAGAGGCATTTCGAGCCCCGCCGCCGCGAGCCGGGATCGCAGGCCCGCCGCGTCCTTCAGCGCGTCCGCGCTGGCCAGCGTCAGAGAGATCCCCTCGCACTCGATGTCCCGCAGCTCGGCCAGGGAGTCCGCGATGCGCGTCGCCCAGGCCTCGAGCTCCTGTTGCGGAAGGTCTCCCAGATCGAGCTCGACGCGCACCGGCGAGTCGCCGCCCAGCTCGAGTCCGGCGAGACCCGCGGGCTGGGTCCTGCGGCGCTGGTAGGCGAAGGGATCCGGGGTGTAGTCCGCCGGGAGGGAGACGACGGGGGTCCCGAGATCCTGCTTCCAGCGCGTCTCCGCCCGCCGAGCGAGCTTGCTCGCCACCGGAACCTCGCGCACCGGATCCTCCGTCAAGGAGACGCGTACGGTATCCCCGAGCCCGTCTTCGAGCAGCGCGCCGATCCCGATCGCGCTCTTGATGCGGCCGTCCTCCGCATCGCCGGCCTCGGTGACGCCGACGTGGAAGGGATAGCGGCGCTCCGCCGAAGCGTCGGGCGCACGCTCCTCGAGGCGTGCGGCCAGCTGGCGGTAGGCCTGGATCGCCACCTGGGTATTGGAGGCCTTCATGCTGAACACGACGTCGAAGAAGCTCTCCGCCTCGCACACATCCAAAAATTCGAGTGCGCTCTCGACCATGCCCAGGGGCGTGTCGCCGAAGCGATTCATGATGCGATCCGAGAGAGAGCCGTGATTGGTTCCAATCCGCAGAGCCACCCCGCGCTCCCTGCACTTGCGGACCAACGGGCGGAAGCGATCCGCCACCTTTTCGACCTCGACCTCGTACTCGGCGTCGCTGAACTCGCGAACCTCGAACTTCTTCTTGTCGACGTAGTTGCCGGGATTCACGCGAACCTTCTCGACCCAGTCGGCGGAGATCATGGCGGCGTTGGGGGTGAAGTGGATGTCGGCCACCAGGGGAACGGCGACCCGGCGATGCTCGAGCTCCTTGCGGATTCCCTCGAGCGCCTCGGCATCGCGAATCGAGGGCACGGTGAGCCGGACGATCTCGCAGCCGGCGCTCGCGAGAGCCTCGATCTGCGCCACCGTCGCGGCGAGATCCCGCGTATCCGTATTGGTCATCGATTGGACTCGGATCGGATTCGTGCCGCCGACCCCCACGTCCCCGACCCGCACCTCGCGGGTGAGCCTCCTGCGGCCGACGTAGGGCGAGGCGAGGTAGGAGAGGGGCATGGCGTCTAGCTCGCTTCGAGAAGGGAGTAGAACTTCTCGATCGCGGCGTCGATCCGATCGGCCTGCTTGCCGCCCGCCTGGGCGAAATCGGGCCGCCCGCCACCCCCGCCCCCGACGATCCCCGCGACCTCGCGGATCAGATCCCCCGCCTTGTACCGGCCGACGAGATCCTTGCTGACGCCGATTGCCAGCAGCACCTTGCCGTCGCTGTCCGCGATTGCGAGCACGACGCCGGAGCCGAGCCGATTACGTAGATCGTCGATCATCGTGCGCATCGACTTCGCGTCGCTGCCGTCGACCCGGGCCGCGACGGCCTTTCCGCCGGCGATCTCCTTCGCGCTGCCCACGAGATCAGCCGCCGCGTCGCCATGGCTCGCCGACTTCAGCTTCTCGATCTCACGGCGCGAGGCCTTACGCTCGTCCAGCAGCTTCTCGACGCGATTCGCCACCTCGCCGACGGATACATTGAGCAGCGAGGCGGCGTCACGAAGCGTGCGTTCCTGCGCGCGCAGATGGCGCAGGGCCGCAAGGCCACTCATGGCTTCGATGCGCCGCACCCCCGCCGCGATTCCAGTCTCGGAGACGACCTTGAGCAGTCCGATGTCGCCCGTCGCGCTCGCGTGGGTGCCGCCGCAGAGCTCCGTCGAGCAGTCGCCGAACGAGACGACGCGTACCTCGTCCCCGTACTTCTCCTCGAAGATCGCGACCGCTCCGCTCTCGAGCGCATCTCGATACGGCATGACCTCGACCGTGCCCGAGGAGTTCTGCTCGATCCAGCCGTTCGCGATGTCCTCGATGCGTGCGATCTCGTCGTCGCTGAGCGGAGAGTCGTGGGTGAAGTCGAAGCGGAGACGATCGGCATCGACGAGGGATCCCTTCTGCATCGCCTGGGGACCAAGGACCTCGCGCAGGGCCGCGTGGAGCAGGTGTGTCGCCGAGTGATTGCGAACGATCGCCTCACGATTCGCCTCGTCGACCACGAGGTGGGCCGCCTGCCCCTGCTCGACGCTACCGCTCACGACCCGACCTCGGTGCACGATCAAGCCCTGGACGGGCTTCTGGGTGTCTCGGATCTCGACCTCGCCCGTTGCTGTCTTCACGACGCCACGATCGCCCACCTGCCCGCCGCTTTCGGCATAGAAGGGCGTGGCACCGAAGACGAGCTCCACATCGTCATCCTGGCTCGCACTCGCCGCGGGCTCGCCGCCCGACAGGAGAACGAGGACCTCGGAGTCGCCCGCGGTCGCCTCGTAGCCCGTGAACTCGCACTCGAGGTCCCTGGAGATTCGTCCGTAGACCTCGGCCACCGCGGAGTCGCCGCTGCCCTTCCAGGCCGCGCGTGCCCGAGAGCGTTGGCCCTCCATCTCGCGCTCGAATCCCGCCTGATCGACGCTCATACCGCGGCTCGTCAGGATGTCGGCCGTGAGGTCCACAGGGAAGCCGAAGGTATCGTAGAGGCGGAAGAGCACCTCACCCGGCAGCCGGGTCTGCGAGCGGGACTCGAGATCCGAGATCGTGTCTTCGAGCAGCACCAGCCCCTTCGAGAGAGTCTCGAGGAACCGCTCCTCTTCGCGCTTGATTCGTTCGCAGATGAAGGACTTGCGCTCGAGGAGCTCGGGATAGGCGTCCGACATCTCCTCGACGACCTTCTCTGCGACTCGATGGACGAAGGGCTTCTCCAGCCCGAGCAGCACTCCGTGGCGCGATGCCCGGCGCAGGATGCGGCGCAGCACGTAGCCGCGGCCCTCGTTCGAGGGCAGGATGCCGTCACCGATCAGGAAGGTGAGAGCCCGGGCGTGGTCGGCCACGACGCGCAGGGAGACATCCTTCTCGGGATCCTCTCCGAGACTCACCCCGGCAATGTCCTGGCCGCGCGCGAGCAGAGGCACGAAGAGATCGGTGTCGTAGTTGGAATCAACGCCCTGGAGAACCTGGGCCCAGCGCTCGAGGCCGCCCCCGGTATCGACCGAGGGCGCAGGCAGCGGGACCATCTCGCCCGAGGCGTCGCGGTTGAACTGCATGAACACGAGGTTCCAGATCTCGAGCCAGCGGCCGCACTCGCACGAGGGATCGCAGATTTCGCTGGTGCAGTCGTCGCGCACACCGAAATCGATGTGGATCTCGGAGCAGGGACCGCACGGGCCGGTGTCGCCCATCGACCAGAAGTTCTCGCTCTCGCCCAGGCGATAGATCTTCGCCTCGGGCACTCCGATCTCATCGCGCCAGAGCGCATAGGCTTCGTCGTCCTCGTCGAAGACCGAGACCGCCATGCGCTCGGGAGAAATCGCGAGCTTCTGGGTGAGGAGTTCCCAGGCGAACTCCATCGCCTCGTGCTTGAAGTAGTCGCCGAACGAGAAGTTGCCGAGCATCTCGAAGAAGGTGTGGTGACGAGGGGTGCGGCCGACGTTCTCGAGATCGTTGTGTTTGCCCGAGACGCGCATGCACTTCTGGGAGCTGGTGGCGCGATTATAGGAGCGCGTCTCCTCCTGGAGGAAGAGACGCTTGAAGGGGACCATGCCCGCGTTGGTGAACATCAGCGTGGGGTCGTCCTGGGGAATCAGCGAGGCGCTGCTCACTCGCTGATGCCCGTGCCCCTCGAAGAAGCTCAGAAACGACTCGCGGATATCGCTGGCCGCACTCCCCATTCTATCCCTCCCTTCTACCCGTCTACCCGTCTACCCGTCTATCCTTCTACTCGAATTCCCTGCTACCCCGGCCATCCCTCGAACTCTCTGGTTCAGCCTCGCCTGCTTCCCGAGCCATCCGACGGGCCGTCCGGCTTCTTCGAGGCAGATCGCCAATCTCTCGGATGGGTCCATCGATCGATCCGTCTCAGGATCGGCCCCATGAGCCCCCACGGACGGGGGATGACCGTGGTGCGGATCTGGGCTCGTCGGGGCCGGCAATATAGCGAAGCCCGAAGCGAGGCGAATCGCCCCCTTGGAGGGGCTCGTCCCGGGATCGGCGAGGAACGGCGCGAGGCAGGCGAGTGGATGTGCGGCTCAGCGCCCTGCCCGCTCTGCGAGCCTCCCGGCCAACTCTTCGGGATCGCGCATGGGACGGCCCCCCATCGAATCCTGGAATCCGAGCTCCCAGCCGATCCCCTCCCAGCCCGGAACATTGCCCAGCCCGGACCCGGCCGAGACGCCCATGCTTCGGTAGGTCCCGTCGTCGTAACCGGCACCATAGCCCTCGAGATAGTCCGAGAGCGCCTTCTGTGAGAGGCCGTGCTCGCCGGCGAGCGCCGCCACATCCGGCGGCGGCGATTCCGGCACGGCGCACGCCGCCAGCGCCAGCACACAGACGATGATCGCCGACTGCAAGAAGCATCGCGTCGGTCTCGTCGTGATCATCATCTCCGCTTCGCCCTTTATGTCGAACCAGCATATCGTGGGGAAAGGCTTCTCGTGATTCAAACTCGAGGACGACTCTCTGTGGTGGCGCACCGACGTCCGTGCTCACCCGCCGGTGCGCACGTCCAAGGATGCCGGGACGTACGCTGAACCGGTAGTTCATCTCTCCGATGCTCCACCCCTGAAGCAACTACTGCATTGAATCGAGTTCGAACCAGCATCGACTCCAGCTGTATACAGTATACTGAGACTCCGAGTCGAGGCCGTTCAGGGGGCTCGAATCGGGCGGTGGAGGGCCATGAGGAGGGTCATATGGTTGGACACTGGGTCACGTTTTCACGGTTCGCCCCTTCTTCAACCCGAGTGCAGGTAGATCCGCCTGCAAGCGAAGTGGACGGGACGGTCACCCGCTCATTCTTCCGATCGTCATCAGCTCGAATCTTTTCACTCATCCTCTCGTTGATCCTGTCGTCTGCTCAGGTATTTGCCGACTGTCTGCAGATCACCAACCACCTACCTCTCGATGCAACCGAAGACCCCCATGAGTTCGACTTCCCACTCCCCAGCTGTGATGATCCGAGCGATCCCAGCGTACACATGATCGAGAATGACGGGGATTGGGCTGCCATCAACGATCCCGCATTGCGCGTATTCTGCGTTCAGCCCGGCGACTACCGTGCGGTCGGTCGCATCGACTTGACGATCAGCGGAACCTCGTGTGAGCCTCGTGTGATTCGCTACTACGATCCGCAGTCACCCGTGCGCACTCTTCATCCGGTACACATGGATGCCGACGATCAGGCGCAGCTGTTGAAGATCCAATTCCTGGGAGTCGACCATTGGATCATCGACGGCATCGCCTTCACGAACGACGACCCGGACCCATCGCTCCTGAATACCACCGTGCTACTCAACCCGGGCTCCGACGACAACATCATCCAGGGAGTACTCGTCGAGGGGGGACGAACCGGCCTGCAGATCAAACGTTCGAACTACAACACCCTGCAGCGAAGCGTCGTGCGAAATACCATCATCATTCCTTCGGGGGACTCCAATTGCATCAATTTGAGGTCGATCACCGAGCCCTTCCAGATGAGGGGGAATCGGGTCGTGAGCAATGAGGTCTACGATTGCACCGACAGCCTGCACCTCCTCGTCCAAGGGGCAGGAGTGGGCACGACCTTTCCCGGAACGATCGTCGCCAACAACGACTTCTATCTCACTCCCGCGACCTACACCGACTGTGCGGGCAACTTCGACCCGAACGGTGCTTGCGCCGCAGCCGAAGGGCGTTTTGACATAAAGGGTGGCGGCACCTCGTCTGACCCGGGTGATCTCGTACACGTGACCCGCAACCGGTTCTGGGGGGCAAAGAAGACCGACGAGATTCTCGGCGGCAGTGGCTCCTGGGGCTCCGGGCTCGAGACCTGTTGCAGTCCATCGAGCTATGTCCTGATCGAGAAGAACATCATCATGGATGTGGATCGTGGCACTGGCAGCTCGTACACGACTCGGACCACCTTCCGAGACAACGTGTTCTACGACGTACATTCGGCCGCAACGGGTGGGGGAACTACAGTTTACGCAGCGGGTGATGCGGTCGAGTTCTACCGCAACACCGTCGTTTCCGCGGCGCAGGCGTTCGTGATCGTCGGAAACGACAACGACATTCTCTGCAACACGTTCATCAGCACGGATCAGATGACATTCGTCGGCTCCGCCGTGACCGGGCTTCAGATGGACTACAACGCCTACTACAGTTCAGCAGCGCTTCATGTGTCCGAGATGGGTCCGAACAACATCGTCATGGCCGCGGCGGCGGACGCCAAGCATGAGGATCTATGCTTCCAGCGTCGCATCATCACCGGGCCCGAGACATACTGTATCCCGAACGGCAAGGTGACCGCCGATAGCCCTCACGTCGATCTTTGCGATTCATCACTCGGGACCCGCATCGGCATCGGAATCGACGACCTCATCCCACCGCCGGTGAATCCTGGAACGGGTGTGCCGGTGCCGGCCGTGGGCGTGCTCGGCATTGGGGCGATCGTCGCCCTCGTCGGAGCGGCGGCCTACGGGCGTCTGGGCCGCGGTCGCTCTTCGCCCTGAGGCTGGCACGATGCCGGAGGCGACGAGCAGTAAGCCGAGTTCGAGGCAAGTCAGGGGGCGGAGCGATCGGTTCCCCGGCTGGGCGCGCTTCAGGCTGACCCGCCCGACCTCTTCGAAGCCGACCCTCGTGTTCCAAGAATCACGCAGGCACAAGAAAGGACGGGGACTTCGAGGCTGGATGCTCAGCCGGGCGACCGCTGAGGCCGTGCACGGGACATCGAGCCGCACCCCGGTCGAAATGCGCAAGCCGTCGACTCCGGCTTGCAGCTCCGGGCTTTCCGAGCGCGGGGATTCGGGGCATCCTTGCTCTCCGGACCCCCATGAAGCTTCCCTATCCCAAAGCCCTCCTTCCATTGGTGGCCCTCGCTGTCGGCGCCCTTCTGGCCGTTCTCATCGTCGCGAGCTCGGACCCTCCGGCCAGCCAGCCGCCCGATGCAGCCGTTCCCCTGGTGCGAGTGGTGACGGTCGCGCCCGAGACCGTTCAGCTGCGCGTCAGGACACACGGCACCGTCGCGCCCCGCACCGAGAGCGAGCTGGTCAGCCAGGTTTCGGGCCCGGTGGTCTGGGTATCGCCCGCGTTCGTTTCCGGCGGTTTTTTCGAGCAGGGTGAGCCGCTACTGCGGATCGACCCGAGGGACTACGAGGCGTCGCTCGAGAGTGCGCGCGCCGCGCTGGCGAGGCGCGAGAGTGAGCACGACAGGGCAAAGAAGGAGCACGCTCGCCAGCTGCGACTGAAAGGGAGGAATGCCGCGAGCGAGGCCGCGTTCGACGACGCCGACAACGCATTGAGGGTCGCCGATGCGTCGATGCGCGACGCTCTCGCCGCGCTTGGGAAGGCGGAGCGGGATGTCGAACGCTGTGAATTGCTCGCTCCCTTTGCCGGGCGTGTGCGCACGGAGCAGGTCGACGTCGGCCAGTTCGTGAATCGCGGGCAGAGCCTCGCGCGCCTCTACGCGATCGATTTCGCCGAGGTGCGTCTGCCCATTCCGGACGACGACCTGGCGTTCATCGACCTGCCCCTCGTGGTTCGCGTCGGTAGGGAGCCCGAAGGGCAGCCCATCGTCGTACTGAGAGCGCGCTTCGCGGGAGCGAGACGAAGCTGGCAGGGGCGCATCGTGCGCACCGAGGGCGAGATCGATCCCCGCAGCCGCATGATCCACGCCGTCGCACGGATCGAGAAGCCCTACGTGCAGCCGGAAGGTCACCCGCCCCTCGCGGTCGGGCTCTTCGTCGATGCGGAGATTCTCGGCCATCGCTTCGAGGGCGTCTTCGTCGTGCCTCGCTCCGCCGTCTTCGCGGGCGATCTCGTGCACGTCGTCGATGCGGACGACCGCCTGAGGATCCGTCCCATCGAGGTGCTGCGTCGCGAGCACGACCGGGTGATCGTGCGCTCGGGGCTCGCCGATGGTGAGCGCGTGGCGGTGTCCCGGCTCACGATCCCGATCGAAGGGATGCAGGTCCGCCCGCTGGCTCTCGGCGCCGCAGTCAACGCCCAGCCGGCGCCGCCCGGCGATGATGCGGAGCCAGCGCCGTGAACGCGATCATCGCATGGTTCGCGCACAACGCCGTCGCTGCGAACCTGCTCATGCTCTTCATCGTACTCGCGGGTCTCACGACGCTACCGACGATTCCCCAGAAGCCCTTCCCCGACGTCGAGATCGATGTCATCACCGTGACGGTGGAGTACCTCGGCGCGGGGCCGGAGGAGGTCGAGCTCGGTGTCTGTCTGCGCATCGAGGAGGAGGTCGAGGGCGTCGAGGGCATCGAGAAGATCAACTCCACGGCGGTGGAGGGAATCTGCGCCGTTTCGATCGAGCTGATTACGGGCGCGGACGTCTCGCGAGCGCTCGACGACGTGAAGAACCGGGTCGACGCGATCGACACCTTTCCCGATGAAGCCGAGCAGCCGATCGTCGCCCAGGTGCTGTACCAGCGCCCGGTGATCGACGTGGCCGTCGCCTCCGCTGCGGTCGACGAGGGGACGCTCAAGGAGCTGGGGCAGCAGGTACGTGACGACATCGCGCGCCTGCCGGGCATCTCCCAGGTAACGCTCACCCTGGCTCGGCCCTACGAGATGTCGATCGAGGTCTCCGAGTCCGCCTTACGGCGTTACGGGCTCAGCTTCGATCAGGTCGCCCAGGCGGTGCGCGGCTCGTCACTCGACCTGCCCGGTGGTTCGCTCGAGACGGAGGGCGGCGAGATCCTGCTGCGCACGAAGGGGCAGGCGTACTGGGGGCCGGAGTTCGAGAACATCGTGGTTCTGACCCGGCTGGACGGCACGCGTCTCCTGCTCGAGGACGTCGCCGAGGTGCGGGACGCCTTCCAGGATACGGACCAGCGAGCACGCTTCGACGGTGTGCCCGCGGTGATGGTGCGCGTCTTTCGCATCGGCGAAGAAGACGTGATCGACATCTCCGACAAGGTCAAGGAGTACGTCACCAGGGCCAGCGCACGAATGCCCGAGGGCGTGGACCTGACGGTCTGGCGCGACGGCTCTCGGGATCTGCGCGACCGCCGCGACACCATGCTGCGAAACGGCCGAGCGGGCTTCCTGTTGGTGCTCCTCGTACTGGCCATCTTCGTGCGCCCGCGCGTCGCGTTCTGGGTATCGCTCGGCATTCCGATCTCCTTCGCCGGTGGCTTCGCGCTGCTGCCTCTCTTCGGTATCTCGATCGACGTAATCTCCCTCTTCGCATTCATCATGGTGCTCGGCATCCTGGTCGACGATGCGATCGTAGTGGGCGAGAACGTGTACACCCATCAGCAGCGGGGAGGGGACCGTCTCGAGGCGGCGATTGCCGGCGCTCAGGCGGTTTCCGTCCCGGTCATCTTCGGTGTGCTCACGACGATTGCCGCCTTCGGCCCCATGCTCGCTGTCGAGGGAATCATAGGGACGGTCTTCTGGGTGATGGCTGTCGTCGTGATCTGCTGCCTCGCCTTCTCGCTCGTCGAGTCGCTCTTCGTTCTTCCTTCCCACCTCGGCCATGGTCGTCCCGAAAAACCACTGGAGGAACGCAACCCGCTGGCTCGCAGTTGGATCGTGATCGAGGATCGTTTCGCCGTCGGCCTCGACCGCTTTCGAAAGGTGCGGTTCCGGGGCTGGCTCGAGAGGGCAGCCGAATGGCGGTACCTGACCGTGGCGGTCGGCATTGCGATCTTCCTGTGCGCGGTGGCCTTCATCATTGGCCCGATGCGCTTCTCCTTTTTTCCACCGCTCGAGGCCGACTACGTGACCGCCCGGCTCACGATGCCGGGGGGAACTCCGGTGCAGGTGACCGAAGCGGCCGTCCGCCAGATCGAGGCCGCGATACCCCAGCTTCGCGAGGAGCTCGATCCCGAGTACGCTCCCGCCGGCCAGAGCCTCGTCCTCCATTCGCTCACCGCGATCGGCGAGCACCCCTTCCGGGTGAGCCAGAGCGGGCCGCCGCAATCGGGGGCTGCTCGCTCCAGCGCGAACGGACACCTGGGCGAGGTGACCCTCGAGCTCGTCCCCTCGGAGCTGCGCGAGATCAGTACGGGTGAGATCGCTCAGCGCTGGCGCGAGCTTGCCGGTCCCGTGGCAGGCGCCGAGGAGTTGCTCTTTGCGTCATCGCTCTTCTCCGCCGGCCAGGAGATCTTCTTCCAGCTCCAGGGGCCGGATATCGACCAGCTGCGAGAGGCGGCTGATCGCCTCAAGACGGCGCTCGCTGGTTATCCGGGAGTGATCGACATTGCCGATTCGTTTCGCGAGGGCAAGCGCGAGGTGAAGCTCGCCATCCTGCCCGAGGCTGAAGCGCTGGGGCTCACGCTTCAGGACCTCGCGCGGCAGGTGCGACAGGGCTTCTACGGCGAGGAGGCACAGCGCATTCAACGCGGCCGCGACGACGTGCGGGTCATGGTGCGCTATCCCGAGAGCGATCGTCATTCGCTCGGCGATCTCGAGAACATGCGCGTGCGAACACCCGATGGCGGAGAAGTACCCTTCCGTGCGGTCGCCCGCGCCGAGCTCGGACGCGGCTACTCGACGATTCGGCGCAGCGATCGCGAGCGCGTCGTGAACGTCACCGCCGATGTCGACCGCAGTGTCGTCACTGGAAACGAGGTAATCGCGGACGTCCGGGCGACGGTGTTGCCGCGGATCCTCTCCGATTATCCAGGCATGAGCTACGGCATGGAGGGCATCCAGCAGGAGCAGGCAAAGGCCTTCTCCGGGCTGCTCCGCTGGTATCCCGTCGCCCTCTTCGTCATCTATGCCCTGCTCGCAATTCCTCTGCGCTCCTACGTCCAGCCGCTGCTCATCATGTCCGTCATCCCCTTCGGCCTCGTCGGTGCGATCGCCGGACATCTGATCATGCGGCTGGATCTGAGCTTCATGTCGGTGGAGGGGATGATCGCGCTCACGGGCGTCGTCGTGAACGACAGCCTCGTACTCGTGCACTACATCAACAGCTGCAGGGCGCGTGGTGCGTCGGCAAGGGAGGCCGTGATCGAAGCCGGGGTGGCGCGCTTTCGCCCGATCGTACTCACCTCGCTGACCACGTTTGCGGGGCTCACACCGCTACTGCTCGAGACGAGCGTGCAGGCGCAGTTCCTGGTGCCGATGGCGACGTCGCTGGCCTTCGGGGTGCTCTTCGCGACAGGCATCACACTGCTCATCGTGCCGAGTGGATTCTTGATCCTGGAGGATCTACAGGGGTTGGGGCGATCAATACGGCGACGGCCGACGGCGTGAGGTCGCGAGTCCGGGTCAGACGATCGAGAGACCAGACCGTCGCATCGGCAGAAAGCATCGAGCGCAACGAACCCAGCCCGGCTCGTTCCAATAGCCGGGCAATCTGCCCATCGACTTTCAAAACCCGACTGAGCCGGAGCTGCTAGCGCGTGGGAGTTGGCGGCGGTAGGTTGAAGCCGGGGCCGGGCTTCCAACCGCTCTCGACGACGAGTTCGCCGACGTGGACCATGTTCAGCAGGTCTTCTTCGCGGGAGAACTTCCCGTTGCCGGCGTAGGTCATGATCGAGATCCCGCGAGCTTCGTAGTGCGATCCGTCCTCCCGCGCACCGGGCAGGCGATTCTGCCAACCGCTGACGAGGCGGTCGCCTTCTACCAATGTCCACTCTCGCGGGAAGGTCCAGCCCTCGAGGCCCGCCATGCTCTCCGCCAGAAACCGTGTGATCTCGGCGATGCCTTTCACTCGGCCCCAGGCCGGGTCGATGAAGACCGCGTCTTCGGTAAAGAAATCGGCGAGCGCGTCCCAACCCCCGGTACCGGCTTCGGCCGCGTCGCGCGCCTCCACATAACGGTCGTAGCTCTCGAGAATTTCCTCTCTGGAGTAGTCAGGCATGGGCGATCCTCCTGTATGGGCCTGGACCCATGGTACATCGCGGCTTCGAAAGGGCTCTCCACTCCGCGAGCTTGCGATGTAGCACCAATGCCCCGACCTGCCCGGTGGGGGCGGGCGGGTGTTTCGAGGCGATCGAGCGAGCTACGCTATCGGAGGTCAGAGGCGATCCAGCTCGAGAAGGTGAAACCGATCAAGAAGGTGACGCAGACATGCTGACGACCCTCTTCTGCCTACTGCTTGGCATTTGCCTGTGGCCCGCCCTGGAGTACGGCCTCCACGCAGGCCTGGGCCATCTCTATCTGCGGGGCAAGACCGAGTTCTCCAGGCAACATCTGCGCCATCATGGCCAGAAGGACTGGTTTGCTCCCAGCTGGCAGAAGGCGCTCGCGGCGATCCCCGTGCTCGTCGTCCTCTTTGCAGTGGTCGGCATGACTGCCGGGTGGGCCAATGGCATCGCACTGACCGCGGCCTTCGCGCTGATGTACGGCAGCTACGAGGTGATTCACCGGCGTGCACACACGCATCCGCCCACGGGTCCCTACAGCCGCTGGGTGCGCCGCAATCACTTCTCCCATCACTTCCAGAATCCTCGGAAGAACCATGGCGTCACTACGCCCCTCTTCGACTACGTGCTGGGAACCCACGTCGCACCCGAAAAAGTCGTGGTGCCCGAGCGCTTTGCGATGCGCTGGCTGGTCGATCCGAAAACGGGAGAGGTCTGGAACGCCTTCGCCAAGGACTATGAGATTCGACGCGCTTCCCGAAGCGAGCTGATTCGACAGAAGGACACCACAAAGGACCTGGTATCCGCCTACGAAGGCGAAGCGCCCGTCTTTTGAAGATCGCTCTACTGAGGTTGTGCCTGGGTCTCTCCAGAGACAGACTGCCGCTCGTCTTCTATCTTGTGCCGGCGGCGATTCCGCCCCGATGGAGAATCCACGATGCGCACGTCTCTGGTTCCCACATGCCTTGCAGTACTGATGGCCATCACCTGTGCCGCCCCTGTACCGACCGGGCCGCAGGCGCTCGTCACGGTGGAGTTCACGGACCGCACGCTCCGCCCGGAGACAGCGCTGCTCACGCGCGGCGGCAACGTTCGCTGGCAGAACCGCGGGGAGGAGATCCGGGGCGTCGTCGTTCTCCCTGCCAGCATCGGCACGAGCCTGGCCTGCGGCGATCGCGTCGGCCCGATGTTCGAGAAGGTGGACGCGGGGTTCGCATCGCTTCCGATCGAGGACTACGAGGCGCGCGACGTCCGGCTGCCGTGTGAGCTCGCGCCGGGCACCTACGAGTACGAAATCTGGATCTTCGGTGCCGGCTTCGGCCACGAGGTCTCGGCGCCGCAGAGCAAGCTGTCCGGCAAGATCGTCGTGCAGTAGGTCGGTCGGGCGTGGAAGAGCTGCGGCCTCATGGCTCTTGCTCCTGCAGAAGTTCGATCCATTGCGAGCGACCTCCACCTTCAGCGGCGCCGGACCCATTTCTGCTGATGGGCGGGAAGACCGAGATGATGCGGCTGACCGTCTCGAAGTCGCGCATCTCAGCGACGAGAATCACATCGGAAACTCCGTCCACCGCTGGCTTCGAAACCAGTTGAGAACTCGTCTCGAACGATGGAGAACGGCGAAAAGGTCTCCGGAGACATGGAGACTCGGCGGCTTCTACGACGGCTACGTCAATGACGCTGATCGCGAAGCGGCGATCTGGAGAGTAGCCGGGTGAGGCTCAGAATCGGTCGATGCTGAAGCCGTCGTCGCCGCCGCCGAGGGCCTCGTCGATCTCGTCCTTCTCTTCTTCGGCCTTCTCGTCGCCGTCTCCACTGAAATCGCTCCAGTTGGAGTCGGAGGTCGATGCGATGCCGCGAAAGCGCAGGGCGAAGTCGTCGGGGTTCGAGACGTGCTTCAGCGCCTCTTCGTAGGTCACGAGCTTGTCCTTGACGAGTGACATGAGCGACTGATCGAAACTCTGCATCCCGTAGGTCGTGAAGCCCTTGGCGATCGCCTCGGGGAGCTCCTTGGTGCGATCCTTGTCCCCTATGCACTCACGCACGAAGGCCGTGGAGACCAGCACCTCGAGGGCCGGCACCCGGCCATTGCCGTCGGCTCGGGGTACCAGGCGCTGGGAGATCACGGCCTTGAGGATCGTCGAGAGCTGCAGCC
>CBDUYG010000023.1:0-16226 GCA_965371385.1 uncultured Myxococcales bacterium
GAGAGAGCACCCCCTCGAAGCTCGCGAGGATGTACTGGCGCGGGCCGCGCTCGGTACTGCGGCACTCCCGAATCTCGCATCGGGCCCCCTGCCTTCGGATCGACGCCATCGCTTCCTCGATCAGTCCCAGATACACTATGATAGTGTATCTAAGCACTAATCGGAATAAATATTCACGAACATGTGCCCAAAAGAACGTAAATGGCTGTTTTCAATAAATTTATTTCGATCTGGGAGCTTTCTTCGAGGTGCTCTTCGCAGGGCCGTCTCCCGACACCGGGCGCACCCGCTCGTCCAGACCCGCTCGCTTACCAGCCCCCGAGCTCCGCTGCTCTCGAGCGGTGGCAGTCGGGAGAGCCCAGGAAGGCGCGGTCGAACATGGCTCGCTTGAACCACATCTGGACGTTGCACTCCCAGGTGAAGCCGATGCCACCGTGGGCCTCGATCGAGTCGCGCGCGACCTGCATGAAGACGTCGGTGATGTGAGCCTTCGCGGCCGCAGCGCTGCGCTCGGCCTCTTCCGGGATGTGATCGAAAGCGTGCGCCGCATACCAGTAGAGTGCCCGGCTGGGCTCGATCGCGAGCGCCATGTTGGCGAGTTGATGCTTGAGCGCCTGGAAGTGACCAATCACCACGCCGAACTGCCGACGGGTCTTCGCGTACTCGACCGACATTTCGAGGCAGCGTTCGGCGCCGCCGAAAGCATCGGCGGCGAGCAGGATCAATGCCGCGTCCTGCACCCGGCCCGCGCAGGCCGCGCCCTCGGGCAGGGCTTCGCAGGGAGTGCCTTCGAAGACGACGTCATCGAAGCGGCGCGAGCAATCGGCGCCATCCGCGGCCTCGATGGAGATCCCCGCAGCGCCGGACTCGACCAACACCAGGCCACCGCCCCGGACTCCGACGACGAAGAGATCCGCCGCCGAGGCAAAAGGCACGGCGGGCTTCGTGCCGCTCAAGGTATCGCCGGGTTCGAGCGACCACTCCTCGGGCCGCCAACCTCCCTCGGCATTCGAGAAGGCGATCGTCGCCAGGCACTCTCCGGCGGCGAGCCTGGGAAGCCACTTCTCCTTCTGGGCCTCGCTTCCGGCGAGGCTGATGGCCAGGGCCGCAATCGCGTGGTTGAAGAATGGACCTGGCATACCGCCCTTGCCGAGGGTCTCGGCCACGACCGCGAGGTCGAGGATCTCGAGTCCGGCGCCACCGTACTGCTCGGGAATCGCGAGGCCATTGATGCCCATCTCGGAGAGTCCCTTCCACAGAGTCGGATCGTGGGCGTCGTCGCTGTCGAAGATCTCGCGTAGACGCGTGACGGGGCACTCGTTGTCGATGAATTGCTGAACGGTTTCCTGCAGCATGCGCTGCTCATCCGAAAGATCGAAATTCAATTTCCCTTGCTCCTATCCGCTGCCGCATCCCGGGGCAGACCCAGGCCGCGCTCCGCGATCACGTTGCGCTGGATGTTTGCCGTGCCGCCCGCGATCGCGATCCCGAGCGAGTACATGTACTGGCCGAGCCATGCCTGATCGCCGCGAGGGATCGCCCCCATGGCGACGTCGCCGGCGCTCATCATGCCCGTATCGCCGATCAGGTCCATCGCGAGCTTCGCCACCCCATGCCCGATCTCGGTGGCGTAGAGCTTGGTGGTGAGCCGGATCAAGCCGGGATCCTCTCCCCGCACGTCCTTGGTGAGCTGGCGATAGCCCGAGTAGCGATGGGCGAGGATGTGCCCCTCGAGGGTCGCGAGGCGCTGGCGGATGCTTTCGTTCTCGATCGCGGGCTTGCCGTCGATCTTCGTCGCCCGCGCGAGCTTGAGCAGGCCCTTGAACTGGGCGTTCGTCTGGGCCGTGGCGCCAATCGAGTTGCGCTCGTGCTTGAGGGTAGTGCGCGATACCTGCCAGCCTTCGCCCCGCTTGCCGACGATCCAGTCCTTCGGGGTCTTCGCGTCGCTCAAGAAGACCTCGTTGAAATCCACCGAGCCTGTCATCGTGCGCAGGGGACGAACCTCGACGCCGGGCTGCTTCATGTCGAGCAGCAGGTACGAGATGCCCGCGTGCTTCGACGCATCCGGCTCGGTGCGAACGAGGATGAACATGTAGTCGGCCATATGAGCCTGGGTGGTCCAGATCTTCTGGCCGTTGATCACCCATTCGTCGCCCACGAGCTCAGCCCGGGTCGTGAGGGATGCGAGGTCGCTGCCCGATCCAGGCTCGCTATAGCCCTGGCACCAGTGGATCTCCCCCGCCATCGTCGGCTCGACGAACTTCTCCTTCATCCACTCCTCGCCTCGATCGAGAAGCGTGGGAACGAGCATCATGGTGCCGATTCCGCGCGCCTCCGTCGGGGCCCACTTCTTCGAGAACTCCTCGCGGATGATCTGGGCCTTGAGGGAATCGGGCTCCTGCTCGGAGCCGCCGTACTTCCTGGGAATGTTGCGGTTGAGGTATCCGGCCTCGATCGCGTGCCGACGAAAGATGGCGGCCTGCTCTTCGTACGAGAGTCCCTCTTTCTCTTTCTCCCCGAGAGGCCAGTTCGCCTCGAGAAAGCTGGAAACCTCGGCCCGATACGATTCGGCTTCGGTGCTGTAGCTCAGATCCATGGGTGTTTCCTCGTGCCGGCTGCCCTTCCGGGCCCGCCACCTCTAGTGAGTCCAATCGAGTCGAACTCGCGCTCCGCTGCAGGCTCGCAGCTCGCCCCGATCTCTCCCTGCTCAGCCGAAGGACTTGCTCCGGGAGGAGCGAGCCCATACAGGACTGCGCGCAGGACTGGATGACGGGAGACGAATCTTCGTTCCGGAAGTGCGAGCTCTGCGATGCCGGGCCTCCGGTTCGCGGCACCGTTCTTCGGCGCGCTCACCACAGGCAGGGTCACCGCCCGGTCCTCGGGTCGATGCGGAACCCACAGCGGGTCCACCGGCGACCCCTGATTCTCAGGGTCCGGCACGCACGGGTCAAGGGCCCGAAAGTGCGAGAGGAGTCAAAGATGGGTTCGGTCTCCGGGCCTCAGTCGCGACCGCGGGTGGGTGGGATTGACCGAGCTCGATTTTCGTCTTACTTTCGCCTTCGATTTAAATCGGAAGCGAGATGGAACGTAACCAGTCCCGACATCCAGAGCCCAGGGCCCGACGCGATTCGCCTCGCAGCTCCACCCTCCCGGGCTCCCCGGGCTCCCCGGGCTCCCGAGGAGTCGATCTCGTTCACGATCGGGAGGGCATCGACGATGCCGAATGGAGTCCTCGCCTTCCGCCCGCGCTGCGCGGACGGGGAAGCGCCGAGAATCCGGTCAATCGCTTCGAAAGGCTCCACTATGACCACCATGAGAGCGACGCCGAGACGGAGTGGGCGGCGGAGGAGTCTGCCCGGTTCTCGGAGGGCGACGACGCGACCGGCCCGCGACCGGCCCCCACCGTCTACCTGCGCGACGCCAGCCGAAGCATCCTCGCCACCAACGACAGCCCCGACGTCCCCTTCGATACCAGCCTCAACCCCTATCGGGGCTGCGAACACGGATGTGTGTATTGTTATGCGCGGCCCAGCCATGAATACCTCGGCTTCTCGTCAGGGCTCGACTTCGAGACCCGCATCCTGGTGAAGGAGGATGCCGCCGCGCTGCTGCGCCGCGAGCTCGCGTCGCGGCGCTGGAGGCCGCAGCTCGTCGGGATGTGCGGAGTCACGGATCCCTACCAACCCATCGAGAGGCGCCTCGAGATCACTCGCGCCTGCCTGCGGGTGTTCGCCGAGTTCCGCAACCCGGTCGGGATCGTGACGAAGAGCTCGCTCGTGACTCGGGACGTCGATCTCCTGAGTGAGCTCGCCGGGCATCGCTGCAGCGCGGTCAATATTTCGATCACGACCCTCGACCCGAAGCTCCATCGCATCATGGAGCCTCGCGCCTCTCATCCCAATCAGCGATTGCGGGCAATCGAAGCGCTCTCGAGAGCCGGAGTGCCGGTGGGCGTGATGGTCGCGCCCGTCATTCCCGGCCTGACCGACCACGAGATCCCCCAGATCCTCGAGGCCGCGGCCGACGCCGGAGCCGTTTTTGCGGGCATGATCGCCCTGCGCCTTCCGCGCTCGGTCGAGCAGCTCTTCGACGCCTGGCTCGAGCGGCACTTTCCGGACCGGCGTAACAAGGTGCTGAACCGCATCCGCTCCATGCGCGGCGGCAAGCTCAATGACCCCAGGTTCGGCTCGCGAATGCGCGGCGAGGGCGGCTTCGCGGAGCCGATCCACGATCTCTTTCACCTGGCCCGCCGACGAGCAGGGATCGGAAGCGAGCGACCGGCCTTGTCGACGGATTCCTTTCGTCGGACGGTGGAGAATCAACTCGAGCTCTTCTGATCGATCAGGGAGCGGCGGCCTCACCTTGCTTCTGATAGATCGCTCTCGCATGGCTTTCCAGCAGCTTCGCCCGAGCCAGGGATCGGCGCGCCTCCGGTCCACGTCCGCCATGGAGCCGCGCTGCCAGCTCGCTGTACTCGGCCGCCCGCGCGAAGAACTGATCGCGAGCCAGGAACTCGGAAATCATCTGCGAGAGCTGAGCGAGCTCGCGGTCCATCTCGAGCGCCGTGCCGGCGAGATCGCGCGCGAGGTAGCGCGACTCCTTCGACGCGTCCCGCGCCTTCTCGAGGCCTGCGTTGCGCAGGGCGAGGTTGGCCCGGAGTGCTCTGGTGTAGACATCGATCAACTTCGATGTATCGACATAGGGGAAGAGATTCACCCGCGGCCCTCCGCTCCCGAAGCGTCGCACCCGGGTCGCCTGGACGATGCCCTGGTTGACGGGGTCGAGGCTGAGAGAGCCGCCGCTCGGGTTCATGAGGGATTCGAGGTCGTGGGCGACGTGGACACCCCCATAGAGATGGATGACCTCGTGGAGCAGCACCCGGCTCTGCTCGGGCTCGGGCTCGAAACGCACGATCATGATGCGACCGAGCAGCTCTGCCTCGCCCAGGCGTGAGACTCCGCGCCGGGTCGGGGGGCTGCGCTCGGTGAAGGCCGCCACGATTCCGCGCCGGGGCAGGCCCTCGAGTCGACTCAGCCAGGCGTTGCGGATCGACGGGAGGTCGGCCGAGCTGCCCGCCGAGGAAAAAGCGCGGATCGATATCGGGATGAAGATCGTCTGGAGGGCGGGATCGAGGGAGTGTGTGAGCTTCAGCCATTCGACTCGCAATCGCATGCGCCATCCGGCGCGCCTGCGCAGCGAGTCGTCCGCAAAGACGTGGACCTCGACGATGCGCCGCTTCGCAAAGGCGGGATCGATCGACGCGAGGAGCGCGAGGGAGCGGCGCGCCGCGGCCGGAGAAATGTCGGCGAGCCAGTAGCTGGACACGAGCTGACTGCGAGCGCCCTCCGGGTCTCCGCGTTCGAGCAGGACCCGGGCCGCCGCAAGACGTGCTCTCGGATCGAGCGGATGATGCACCGCGGCGGCAAGGATCTCTTCGGGACCGAGTCCGGCCAGGGGGGGCGCCGGCCCGCTGACCGCGGCCAACGACTCGAGCAGGACGGGATCGAGGGGATCCCGCTCGAGGGCCCGTTCGAGCATCACCCGGGCCTCGTCCCGACGACCCGCTTCGGCTTCGAGCAGCGCGAGCCTGCCCAGGGCGTCGCTTGCACCGGGATCGATCGCGAGAGCCGCGGCGAGTTGGGCCCGCTGCCCTTCGGCATCACCCCGCAGCCGGGCGACCTCGGCGAGACCGGTGCGCGCCGCCACCGAGGAGGGCTCCACTGCGAGGATCCGGCGGTAGCGGTCCTCGGCGAGCGCGAGGTCGCGCTTCTCGAGCGCGGATCCGGCCAGATCGAGAAGGGAGGCGACCAGGGTAGAGTCGCTCGTACGCGGGGGCGACGATGCTTCGGGGGGGGCTTCGGGCTCTCTCGGCACGACCTCGACGCTTCGCTCCCCGCTCGCACACGCCAGGGCGAGCGCCACGAGCACGACGATCCTGCCCGTCATCGGCCTCGCTGGGTGTCGCAGCAATGCCTTCCCCTCCTGGGCCAGCAGGGTGGAGATGGCGTCGAGGATGGCCGCGCAGGGGAACGGATCATCGAAGCCATCGGATCGCTCCCGTCGGCATCAATCGCCGGCGACTTCGATCCCCGCGAAGGCGGCCTCGACCAGCTCGATCTGCTGCTGACGATGGAGCCGGAAGGACCCCACCGAGGTGCTGGCGCTCGGGAGACGTCCCGCGTAGGCGAGCTTCGAGCCCGGCGGAAGGATGTCCTGGATGTGCTCGCGCACGAAGAACCACGGGCCCATGTTGCCCGGCTCCTCCTGGACCCAGTAGATGCGCTCCGCCTGCCCGTAGCGCTCGATGACCCGGCTCAGCGGCTCGCCCGGCCAGGGATAGAGCTGCTCGAGTCGCACCAGGGCAACCCGGCCGGAATCCTCGCCGAAGCGCTCATCGCGCTCTTTCAAGAGGTCGTAGTACACCTTGCCGCTGCAGAGCAGGACCCGCTCCACGCGATCGGGCGCCGTAATCGCGATCGCGTCGTCGACCACGTGCTGAAAGCGGCCCCGAGTGAAGTCCGCTAGCGCCGAGGTGGCGACGCGAGCCCGCAGCAGACTCTTGGGCGTGAAGATGACGAGGGGAGCGCGATACTGGCGATTCATCTGGCGACGCAGCACGTGAAAGTACTGCGCGGGGGTCGTGCAGTTGACGACCTGGATGTTCTCCTCGGCGCAGGTCTGCAGATAGCGCTCGATGCGCGCGCTCGAGTGCTCGGGGCCCTGTCCCTCGTAGCCGTGGGGAAGAAGCATCACGAGTCCACTGATGCGGCCCCACTTCACGTGGGCCGTCGTGATGAATTGATCGATGATCACCTGGGCGCCGTTCGCGAAATCTCCGAACTGCGCCTCCCAGAGCGTGAGGGTTCCGGGGTCCGCGACGCTGTAGCCGTACTCGAAGCCCAGCACCGCGGCCTCGGAGAGCAGGCTGTCCCGCACCTCGAAGCGCGCCTGGTTCTGGCCGAGGTTGTCGAGGGGGGTGTACTCCTCGCCGCTGTCCTGATCGACGAAGACCGCGTGACGGTGGCTGAAGGTTCCGCGTGAGCTGTCCTGGCCCGAGAGTCGGATCCGCGAGCCCTCCAAGAGCAGGCTGCCGAACGCCAGGGCCTCACCCATCGCCCAATCGAGGGGGACGTCATCCGCGACCGACTTGCGCCGGGCGTCGAGCAGGCCCTGCAGCTTGGGGTGGACGCGGAAGTAGCCCGGAAGCGTCCCCACTCCTTCTGCCACACGATTCAAGATCTCGACGGGCACACCCGTCTCGGGATCCTCCTTGGGCCGCTCGCGTGTGAAGCCCCGCCACGGCCCCTCGGGCTCGATCGACTCGTCGAGGTTGGCGCCGCCGGCCCCCGCGACCTCGAGGGCCTCGCCGAGATCCTTGCGAATGTCGGCCTCGATCTCGTCGGCCGCCTCCTGAAGCAGATCGCCGCGCTCCACCGCGTGGGCGCCGTAGAGCTTCTTCACCGAAGCCCGACTGCGAATCTTCGCGTAGAGGCGCGGCTGGGTGAAGCTGGGCTCGTCTCCCTCGTTGTGTCCATGACGCCGGTAGCAGACCACGTCGATCAACACATCGTCGCTGAAGCGCTCGCGGTATCCCATCGCGAGGTTGGCGCAGTGCAGCACGGCCTCGGGATCGTCGCCATTCACGTGAAAGATCGGAATCTGGATCATCTTCGCGACGTCGCTGCAGTAGAGGGTGGAGCGCGCCTCGGAGGGGGTCGTCGTGAAGCCGATCTGATTGTTGATGATGATATGAAGTGTACCCCCCGTCGAGTAGCCTTCGAGCTGAGCCAGGTTGAGGGTCTCGGCCACGATTCCCTGTCCCGCGAAGGCCGCGTCGCCGTGCAAGATGATCGGGACGATCCGCTCTCCTTCGCTATCCCCGAGCCGCATCTGCTTCGCCTTGGTGCGCCCCTCCACGACCGGGTCCACCGCTTCGAGATGCGACGGATTCGACGTCAGGGTGAGGTGCACCCGCTCGCCCGACTCCACCCGACGATCGTTCGAGAAGCCCTTGTGATATTTCACGTCTCCCGAACCGAAGGGCAGGTCGAGGAGTGGACTGTCCTGGAACTCGGAGAAGATCGAGACGAGAGGCTTGCCCAGTACGTTCGCGAGAACATTGAGCCGGCCGCGATGCGACATCCCCAGGACGTACTCGACGATGCCGTGCCGGGGCGCCGACTCGACGATGTGGTCCAGTAGCGGAATCACGACCTCACCGCCTTCGAGGGAGAACCGCTTCTGCCCGAGGAACTTCGTGTGGAGGAACTGCTCGAAGAGCTCGGCTGCGCAGAGCTTCTCGTAGATGCGCCGGGTCTGCTGCGGCGAGACCGGGGGCGTGTTCGCCGAGCGTTCCATCTGCGCCTGGAGCCATGCCTTGCGGCCGGGATCCTGCACGTGGGTGTACTCGACGCCGATCGAGCGGCAATAGGTGGACTCGAGGCGATCCAGGATGTCACGCAGGCTCTGCACCGAGCCGCCCGGCAGGTCACCCGCGGCAAAGAGATTGTCGAGGTCGTCGTTCCCGAAGCCGTAGTGGGCCGGGTCGAGCTCGGGGAAGTACCTGGAGTGATCGCCGAGGGGATCGCTGTTGGCGATGCGGTGTCCACGCGCCCGATAGGAGTGGATCAGGCGCAGGACCCTGGCGTTCTTGTCCGCCTCGCGCAGCCGGGAGTCGAGTTGAGGCTGGCTATCCGCAGCCGAACGCGCAGACCTCGGAGCCACCGAGTCGGGCATCCCGGGGGCGGTGGCCGGAGCGGAAGCTACGGAAGCAACGGGCAGCGGGAACGCAACGGGACCCGCGGCGACTGCGAGAGCGGAGACAGCCGGAGCCGGAGCAGCCGGGGACGGGCGCTCCAACCCGGAGGGTCGGGGCGGGACGGAGGCCGGCGCCGGAGCGAACCCGTCGAAGGTGCTGCGCCAGCTCTCGTCCACCGACTGCGGATCGACCTGGTAGTTCTCGTGGATTTCTTCCACGAAGCCGGCGTTGATGCCGAACTCGGAGAAAGGGGAGTCGGGAGCCTCCGGCTCTGCCAACTCGTCTGTCGCGTAGGGTGATTTCGATGATCGGGGCATGTTTTCGCGGGGGGATGGTCGGGGGTCGCTACCGCCGCGACCACCATCGGGATCCATCACGCTGGCCTTTCCCTGTGGAGACTACGCAACCTTGCCGAGATCCGCGAACCGGGGCCAGCGGCGCGCCGAGCTTTCGCTGATCGCCTTGGGCGACCAGAAGCTGTCTCTGAACCCCTCCCGTCGCGAGGCATGCGGTCCATGAGATAGTTTCTAGCCTGAAACCATGCTCTATGGAAATCCCATTCGCCGAGCTTTCTTCGATCGCCCCTGCCTCGAGGTCGCGCGGGACCTGGTCGGCAGCGTTCTGCTCAGGCGGCTCGCGGACGGCACGCGCCTCGCCGGCAGACTGGTCGAGGTGGAGGCCTACCTCGGAGATGGCAGCGACCCGGGCGCACACTCGCACCGCGGCCCGACCCCGCGCAACCAGAGCATGTTCGGCCCGCCGGGACGGCTCTACGTCTATTGCTCGTATGGGATCCATGCCTGCGCGAACGTCGTGTGCGAGCGCGAGGGCTCGGGCGCCGCGGTTCTACTGCGCGCTCTCGAGCCTCTCGAAGGCATCGACGCGATGCGCCGTCATCGGGGCCTGAGCGGCGATCGTCCCGGACGTCCGATCGCCTCCGGGCCCGGCCGGCTCTGCGAGGCCTTTGCGCTGGGACTCGAGCACGACGGCGCCAGCCTGCTGCGCGGCGATCTGCAGCTGCGCCGGCCGGGGCAGGAGCTCGAGCCTTTGCGGGTGGAGCGAGGTCGGCGGGTCGGTCTCAATCGTGGCGCCGAGCTCCCCCATCGCTTCTACGCGACCGACAATCCCTGGGTCAGCCCCTGGCGCGGCGGCGTGCATCACCACGGAAGGGACTCTTCCGCATCGGGATAGCAGTCCGTTGAAGAACTCCGACCGAGCCAGGTGCGGTCATTCGGCCCGAGATCAAGGCGCGAAACCGCAGGCATAGCCGTAGCTACGGCGAGGTTTCGTAACGCAGAGATCGGGTCGAAGGGCCGTGCATGGCGACCGAGGAGTTTTTCAACGGGCTGCTAGGGGACCGGCGCCCCTCACTCATCCAGCAGGTCGATGACTCCCTGGGCTTCGCCGAGCTCCGGAGCGAAGTCGTAGGCAGCCTCGTAATCGACGCCGTCGACATTCCAGCCATACAGACGCATGTATTCGCCCTTGAAGATCTCGAGCCCGCGCTCGGTGCTGCCGCCGGCTGGGCCGAGCTCGGCGCTCGTCCAGCACTCCTGGATCGCGGCCTGGAGGGCGGGGTCGAGCTCGTGCTGATCGAGACGCAGGCGCCCTTCGCCGTCGAGCTGTCCCCGCCAGGGCTCGTCGTCCCCGTAGAGGGCCCGGGCGAAGTGGATCCCCACCTGAAGGGGATCGTCATACTTCCCGATGTTCCGGTCGACCACGCCCAGGTAGTCGGCGATGTATTTCAACATGGCGGGGATCGCGACCGAGGCCCCGGTCACCACAGCGGGATTCATGACCGTCAGGGCGCTGCGTCCCGAGCTCGAGAGACGCGCGTCGAGACTGCGGGTGGTCGCGTCGATGTGCTTCTTCGCAGCCCCCAGAGCGCCATCCCAGTAGATGCGGCGCAGGGGTTCGAAATCCGGACCGATGTAGCTGAGGCTCGCGACCTTGAAGCCATCGCCCGCGAGGCCCGAGTAGATCAGCGCGTTGGCCCACAGGTCGAGATCGTCACCGCCCATCACCCGGCGCGTCTGCTCGACCTCGAGCTCGCTCGCGGGCTCGAGACGCACCGTCTTGTGCTCGCCCGACTTGTAATCGAGGCCCAGCACCTCCATCGGCTCGCCCAACACCTTGAGGGACGAGCTCCACTCCTCACCCAGGTGGCTGCGCCGAGGGGCGGCGACGCTGTAGAGGAGGAGATCGATCTCGTCTCCGGCGGCCTGCAGATCCGAGATCACGCGATCTCGGGTGGCGTCGCTGAAGGCGTCGGCGAAGTAGCTGCGCTGGTTGGGGTAGTGGGAGTGGAGCGATCGGGTCAGATACCAGCCCGCGGACGCCATCGCGATCTTGTCCTTGCGGAAGGTCGGCGGGGTCTCGTAACCGAGCCCGATCACCTTGTCGAATCCCGCCTCGCGCAGAGCGATCGCCGTCGAGCTTCCATATCCGAAGGTGGTGCTTCCGATGACGAGAGCCGTCTTGCCCCGGGCGGCGGCGAGCGGCTCGGAGAAGGCGGCACGTGCGCGCTCGATCTGTCGCTCGACGAGAACCCGGCAGCCCTCGGGGTGCGCCGTCAGGACCATGAGCCCCCGCGCACGCGGCTCGCTGAGTGAAATGACCGACATCGATTCGTCCCCTCCTGATTGATCCGCGCTGGACTCTAACCAATCCCCATGGGACGCGAAGACTCCGATTCCATTGGAGAGGGGGCGGCCGGATTCACGGCAGGGAGGGGCTCGGAAGTACTCACGCGGTGCTGGAATTTTGTCGAAGAGGCTGAACAGTGTACAGAGACGATTCTTCCCAGTTCGATACGCTCCATCAGCTCGCCGACCTGGTGTTCAGTGCGGGGCTCTTCCTCCTCGCCCTCTCGTTGCCCGGAATGCTCACACCCACGGCAGGCGAGGGGCTGTCGAGCCTGCGCCTGATCGGACTCGGCTTCTGCTCGGCGCTGAGCTGGCCCGCCGCCTTCAGCCTGCTCGACATCTACAGGATGCAGCGCCGTCCCCGCTTCCAGGAGATCTACCCACGGCTGGGCAAGGCCTCCGTCGCGGTCTTCACGTTTCAGTTCGCCGCCGCTCTGCTGATCGGTGCGCCGACCGCGGTGCTCTTCCCCGTCGTCTGTTCTGCGATGCAGCTCGTCACCCTCACCTGCTTCCGGATGATCCTCCGGGCCGGCTCCGGCATTTTCCGAAGCTCGGATCGCTACCCTGGCAACATCATCATCGTCGGATCGGGACCTCGCGCCGAGTACGTGCAGCAGATCATCGAGAATAATCCGGCCTGGATGATGCGGATCATCGGCTTCGTCGACAACGCGACTCCGCCGGGTGGCGCACGGGTACCGATCGAGCAGATCTTCAAGCTCTCCGACATGGAAGGGTTGATGAACGACCAGGTGATCGACGAGGTGATCGTCGCCTGCCCGCGATCGATGCTCGCAACCATCGTTCCGATCGTGGACGCATGTGGGGCTGCGGGAATCCCCGTGACCCTGCTCTCGGATCTCTTCGGGGACTTCCTGCCTCCGCCCCAGGTGACGCGCTTCGGAGCCCTGCCGGCCCTGAGCTTCGCACCCGTGCACCACGACGCGATCCTGTTGGCGCTGAAGCGAACCATCGACATCGTCGGGTCCGCGCTCGGGCTGGTCGCGATCGCGCCCGTCATCGGGGTCTCGGCGCTCCTCATCAAGCTGACCTCACCGGGCCCCGTCACCTTTCGCCAGGTGCGCTGCGGATTGAACGGCCGGCACTTCATCATGCTCAAGCTGCGAACGATGACGAACGATGCCGAGGCGAGAAGGATCGAGCTGACCGCCCAGAACGAGATGGACGGTCCCGTTTTCAAGATGGCCCGGGATCCACGCATCACGAGGGTGGGCCGGGTACTGCGCCGCTATTCGATCGACGAGCTTCCCCAGCTCTGGAACGTGTTCCGTGGAGACATGAGCCTCGTCGGACCTCGCCCGCCCGTCCCGGTCGAGGTTGCGGAGTACGAGACCTTCGAACGGCGCAGACTCTCGATGCGTCCGGGCCTCACCTGTCTCTGGCAGGTGAGCGGGCGCAACACGATCGGGTTCGAAGACTGGGTTCGCCTCGATCTCGAGTACATCGACACCTGGTCCCTCGGCAACGACGTCAAGATCCTGCTTCGCACCTTCCCCGCCGTGCTCTCCGGTGACGGAGCGAGTTGAGCGGGCGAGCCCGGGCTAGCAGCCTCTTCGCGTTGCCGGTCCTCCATCGGGGGACTACCCTTCGATGACTGCATCGTTCCCACCCCCCGTCCGATTCGAATCGACCCGGATCGAATCGACTTGAAAGCATGATGGGGACACGACGTTGAGTCACTCGGTCCTGCTCTTCGAGATCCTTCTTCTGCTCGGCCTGACCGCCGCCGGGCTCGCGATCTTCGAGCGTTTGAAGCTTCCGTCGATCGCGGGCTTCCTGGTGGTGGGCGCGATCGCGGGGCCGAGCGTGCTGGGCCTGGTCCCCGAGCCGGAGCGGGTCCGCACCCTGGCCGAGCTCGGCGTGGTATTCCTCCTCTTCGAGATCGGCCTCGACCTTCCCCTCGATCGCATGAGCCAGTTCTGGCGCAACGCCCTCGTGGCGGGCGGCCTCCAGCTGGGTATCACCCTCGGCGTCACCTTCGGGCTCGCTCTCCTCTTCGGGCTCGCTCCCGGAACCGCCTTCGTGGTCGGCGGCGTCGTAGCCATGTCGAGTACGGCGTTGGTGCTGAGGCTGCTGACCGAGCAGGGTCAGACGACTTCACCCCACGGCCAGCTCATCACTTCGATCCTGCTCTTCCAGGATCTCGGCATCGTCCCACTCTTGCTCGTCATTCCCCTGCTCGCAGCAGGCGACGACGTCTCGGCCCTGGACCTCGTGGTGCAGGTCGCAAAGGCGATCGCCGGGCTGGCGATCGTGGTCTTCGTGGTGCGTTTCGCCGTGCCGCGGCTGCTCGATCGCATGACGCGTCTGCGATCGCCGGATCTCTTCAGCCTGCTCGCGCTGATCATCGTGTTGGGCTCGGCATTCCTGGCGGAGCAGTTGGGGCTCTCCCTGGCGGTGGGGGCATTCCTCGCCGGCGCAACTGCGGCGGCGTCTCCCTACGCCCACGGGCTCTTCACCGAGGTGGTCCCGCTGCGAGGACTCATGCTCGGCATCTTCTTCACCGCCGTCGGGATGCTCTTCGATCCCCGCGTCGTGGTCGAGCAGGCCCCGCTCGTGCTCGCCCTGCTCGGCGCGACGACGCTGCTCAAGGCGGTAGTCGTGGTCGGAATCGCTTCCCTGGTGCTCGGCCGGGGACTGCGGATCGGCATCCTCGCGGGGCTCGCCCTGGCCCAGAGTGGAGAGTTCTCCTTCGTCCTGGCCCAGGCGGCCAGCGAGGCGGGGCTGCTCGGGCGCAGCCTGCACCAGGCTCTCCTCGCCTCTTCGATCCTGAGTCTCATCGCGACGCCCTTCCTGATGCGGCGCGCTCCCGGCTGGGCGGATCGCGCAGTACGGACATCCGAACGCTGGGGCTGGAGTCGGGTCTCGGATCCCAGCGAGTCGCCGATCCAATCGCCTCCTCACACGGAGACGGAAGACGACCCCGCACGTGTCATCATCGTGGGTTACGGACCGGGCGGGCGTACCCTCAGCCAGCTCTTTCGCTCCCTCGGCATCCCCTATCTCATCGTCGATACGAACGATCGCAACGTGCGCGACGGGACCGCCGCGGGAGAGCCCATGATCTTTGGGGATGCCACCCGGCCGGCCTTCCTGGAGCGCCTCGAGGTCGCGAATGCGAAGCTCGTGGCCGTGGCGATCTCGGATCCCCTCGCCACCCGCCGTATCGTGGCCCGCATTCGCGCCCTCGCCCCCGACCTCCCGATCCTGGCGCGAGCCCGCTTCGTGCAGGACGTCGACTCCCTCGTCGTCGCGGGCTCGAGCGCGGTGGTGGCGGAGGAGTTCGAGGGGGGGATCGAGCTGGTGCGCCAGGCCCTGGGCCTCTTCGACTACAACTCGGGCGCGATCCGCAAATTCACCGAGGCCCTTCGCGAAGAGGACTACGGGATGATTCGCAATCACCCCGGCATCGCCTTCGATCCCTGGCTCGTCGAGCTGCTGGAGCACGGCGAACCCGAGTGGATCACGCTGCCGGACAGCTTCGGGGATCCCCGCAGCCTGGCCGATCTCGACCTGCGAGCCCGAACCGGCGCGAACATCGTGGCGGTGGAGCGGGCGGGGGCGGTGGATGCAGTGCCCTCCGCGCACTATCGCCTTCGCGCCGGGGATCGTCTGCTGGTGATCGGTGATGCCGCGGCACTCGGCGCCCTCGAGCGGTTGCTGCTCCATTGAGGTGCATGATCGGGGATCTGGGGTGCGTTGTTGCGCGGACGTCCTCGGATCGCGCCGCGTCGTTTTTCGTGTTCTCCGTGAGCGCCTCGGCCACGACGAAGCCATCGCCACCCACACCAATGTTGAGCTTTCGCCAACCGCGCCGGTCCTTGGCCTTTCTGTGCGTGCGAGAGTTCCATTCACCGGCACCGAAGATCTTCAGCCCGGTGGATTCGACGATCAGGTGGATCGGGCCAGCGTGAAGGCGGCTGAACGCCGGGAGTTCCACCCTCTGGTTGCGCCGAGAGAGCGTAGTGTGATCAGGGGCGTCGAGGTCCAGCTCCATCAAGCGGAGGAGCGATGCCAGGAAGCCCTCTGTCTGCCGGAGCGGCAGGCGGAAGACGACTCGCAGAGTCAGAGCCGTGACGATCGCGAGGATGGAGTAGCGCGGTTGGCCTCCGCAACGGCCGGTTGGCGGTAGAGTCCAGGCCACCGGGTATTTGTGCACCAACGCCGTTCAGTAGCGCTCGCGGTGCTGCCGCTCCAACTCGCGGATCCGTCGCTTCTTGCGCAGGGCCTTCTTCTCCTCGATCGTGCGCGGCCGCTTGGACTCCACTCAGGCAGCGTTGCGGCAGTCTCTGGACAGGTTGCGCCGCTCGCAGCTCTCGACGACCCGCTCTCGCCAACCGCGGATCTCCTGACAGGAGCGGCCGTAGCGCTCCTGACACTCGGACTCGCTGGGCTCGCTCCCCATGCGAAGCTGGGGCGCGGCCACCGGCTGCTCCTGTTCGGCGGAAGGACGCTGCTGGAAGTGGATCACGCCGTTCGCGTCCACCCACTTCACGATCTCGTCCGCGATGGCGGCTACTGGGGCGAGCAAGACGATCAGGGCCTGGATGCCGAAGACCCTCTGGAGCAATGCCGACCAGGAAAGCCGCCGGCCCCGACGCGACGAGCCGAGGTTGAACCCAACCGGCTCAGTACACTGTGATGCCGCTGCGTTCCGTCTGACGACGGGAGCGGATGAAGAGGCACAACGCTCATTTGCGACGGGCGCGTTCCATGAACTGATCGACCGCGTCCAGAACATCGGAGACAAGCCAGATCCGGTTTCGCTTTGCCGGTGAGTTCTGGCGAAGGATCCCGACCGC
>CBDUYG010000024.1:0-15961 GCA_965371385.1 uncultured Myxococcales bacterium
CGCGAAGAAGCCTACGGGTGACGAAGCGTGACCCGCTTAATCTGGAAGGCTTTCCCCGGGCTTGAGCCTCTCTTCGAGAACCCGAAGCAGGTAGCCGATCAGCATGAGGTTGGGGAGCTGCTTGCTGGTCTGAACGTCCGTCTCGGTCATCTGCGCGAAGTCACTCGAGTACTTGTTGAAGAACTCGAGGGTTTGGTACGGGACGTTCTTCGCGAGAACCTCGTTGATCTGTTCGATCTCGAGATCATCGAATACTTCGACGAAATCCCACGCCATCTCTTCGAATGTCATGTCAGCTCATCCCGTCGTGGTCGCGAGCTCCAAGGGAGTTCGCTCGACGACTCTCGTTGCTTGATCTGCCCGGTGGGCCAGACTCTTCAAGGGACCTCTCTTCAAGGGACCTATGTCCAAAGGACCTATGTCCAAAGGTCCTGTCTTCAAGAGTTCTTGCTTCGAGAGTCCTTTTGAATCCGCCCGAATCCTCGCGATTCGTACGGGCATCTTCTGAATACCGCTGACTCGCTTCGACGTGACACGGCCGGAACCGCGCAACATGCGCCTTGGAAGTCCAGGGGAGGGTCCATAGAACTTGCCCTCGGATGCATCCTTGCACTCGTTGCCAGGTGTGTCAACGAAAGTTCGATGACGGGTCGATCTCGATTAAGTGTATGCCCCCTGCATCTTGCTCATGAGCTGCTGAAATGCGCAACCAGCCCCTCGCGGGTGATGATCCTCGTTGTTCAATGAATTCACATCGCGTGAGCCGCCAGTTGCCGGTTGCATGCAAGTCTCTGCGTGTGGAGACCGGCCGCGATCGAATCGACCAATTATTTCCTGGTGGTTTTCGAACTGATTCCGGGTGTCATGAATCACGGGATCGGCCACGCCCGGACTGCCGCACCCGGCGTGCCGATTTGGCGCGGGCAACGGAAACTCGGAGGACTCGAACATGGGCCACCCGACGGCTCGAATGCGCCTCCTTCGATCGGAGTCGGATGGAGACCTGGATGGAGGACCCGGACGGAGAGAAAGGTCCGGGAAGTGGGGATGGATGGTCGGGGCGACTGGATTTGAACCAGCGACCTCTTCGTCCCGAACGAAGCGCGCTACCAAACTGCGCTACGCCCCGACTGGCGGCAGATTATGACGATTTCTGAGAGCTTGCCAAGGAGCAAGCGGAACCTCCGGTCATTTTTATCGGACTTCTTGCCTTTTCCGCCGCCCCACGGGATGGTCCAGATATCGTAGTATCGATCAGACGCGCCTCGGGGCGTACGCGCGATCTTGGGGGAAACGCTGGGAATCTGGACGGAAGTCGATGCCCGCTGGTTTGGGTGGTGCGTCGCTGCGGCGATCGGTCTCGGCGTCGCCATCCCTGCGCTGCGTCCAGAGTGGATCGTACGATTCCCGAAAGTGGTGCTCACGATTCTGGTGGGCGTGAGCCTGCTCGCCGCCTCGGCGCTCTATCGGTCAGATCCGCCCCGCTTTCACCTCGATATCGACCCCTCGACCGAGCCGCTTCTTCCCAGGAACGACCCCGCGAAGGATCTCTACGAAAGCGCGGTGCTCGATTTCGGCGATGATGAGGTCTTCGTCGTCGCGATCGAATGCGAAGAAGTCTTCAGCGTTGGATGTCTCTCGGCCATCGACCGCGTGACCGATCGTATCGCCCGCCTGGATGCGGTGCGGTCGGTCTCCAGTCTGCTAGACGTCACGTCCTTTCGCTGGGTCGAGGAGGAGCAGTGGGTCGAGGTTCAACCCTTCATCGAGGAGGTTCCAACCGACCCGGGCGAGCTGGCGGAGCTGCGCGCCCGCGCCCTCGCGGATCCAGTGTATCGACGCACCATCGTGTCGGAGGACTCGCGAGCCGCGGCCATCAACATCAGCTTCCGCAAGATGACGGACGCCGACTTCATCGCGTCCGGACTCGATGCCGAGGTTCAGGAGATACTACGCGAGGAGACGGGGGATGAGCATCGTTTCTACATCGCAGGCCGCCCCCATGTAAAGGTGCACGTCTATGCGGGGATGGTGCATGACCTCCGGCTCCTGATTCCCGTGGGTGCGGTCGTGATGGCGGTTGCGCTTCTGCTCCTCACCGGGGCACGCCGAATGGTGATGATTCCGATCCTCACCTCCCTGGTGGCGATCCTGTGGACCTTCGGATCGATGGCCGCCGTGGGAACGCCGCTCACCCTGCTCACGGGGCTCCTGGCGCCGATGCTGCTCGCGATCGGCAGTGTCTATGGGATTCACGTCATCGCGCGTTACCAGGAGGATGCGGGATGTCACGGAGATGCTCGGAGCGCCGTGCTGGCGTCGCTCGAGCATCTGGTTGTTCCGGTTCTGATCGCCGGTATGACGACGGTCATCGGTCTCGCGGCTCTCCTGATCACCGACGTCCCGGCGGTCTTCGAGCTGGGGACCTACTCGATGCTCGGCATCGCATCGATCACCGTGCTTGCTTTGACGGGTATTCCGGCTGCGCTGGTCCTGATGCCCTTGAAGGAGCATGTCAGCGCTGCCGGGTCGGGGCAGCGCAGCAACGCCAGCCTCCAGATCGGTGGTCGGGCCGATGCGGCCCTGGGCGCCGCGCTCGATGGCCTGGCAGCCTTCGTCGTGCGGCACCCCGGCCGGATCATTATCGGAGCCGGGGTGGCGGCCGTGATCAGCCTCGGCGTACTGCCGCGAATCACGATCGATACGGACTATCTCAGCTACTTCGACGAGCGGGATCCGATCCGAAGGGACTTCGAAGCGGTCAATCGGCTGCTCGCCGGCGCGATCCCGATCTATGTCGTTCTGAGCGCGAACGAGGCGGGAGCTTTTCGCGATCCCGACCTGATGCACGCGATGGAGGCGCTCCAGCGAAGGCTCGATGAGGTCCCCGGCGTGAGTCGGACCCTCTCTGCGGTCGACAGCCTGCGACTGCTCAATCGTGCCTTCGCGGCCGATGACCCGAAGGAGGAGCGCATTCCGGACTCCCGCCCCGCGGTGAGCGAGCTGCTCTTCATGATGCCGAAGTCCGACATCTCCAGGTACACGACGGTCAATCACGGCCGCGGGAATCTCATCGTGCGTACGGGAGAGGTGGGCTCGGCAGCGATCGAGGAGCTCGCCGCCCGCATCGAGCAGGTCGTCGCAGAGTCGAACCTGCCGGACGGAATCGAGACTGGTGTGACGGGAAACACGATCCTGCTGGCCCATAGCGCGGATGGGATCGCGCGCGGTCAGCCGGTCAGCGTCGCCCTGGCTGCCATCGCGATCTTCGTGCTGATCACCATCGGCCTGCGGTCGGTTCGGCTCGGCGCGATCGCAATGATTCCGAATCTGCTCCCCGTGCTGATGTTCTTCGGCCTCCTGGGGCTCGGGTTCGCGCCTCTCTCGCTTCCGACGAGCCTGATCGGCTGTATCGCGATGGGAGTCGCGATCGACGACACGGTCCACTTCCTGGTGAGGTACCGCAAGGAGAGAGAGAAGGGAGAGAGCCCCGAGCAGGCGGTCCGCACGTGTGGGCGCTATATCGGCCGCCCGATCGCGATCACGTCGATCGTGATTTCCCTGGGCTTCCTGGTGGTCGCCGTCTCCGACTTCGCCACCCTGCGCGAGTTCGGCTATCTGTCGTGCGCGACGATGGTGATCTGTTTCTTCAACGATCTGATCCTGCTTCCGGCCCTGCTCATCAAGACGAAGATCTGATTCAAGGGCCGGGGATCAATGACCCTGGAGTCGGGTCAGATCGAAATGCGACTTCCGCAGCTCCAGGTTCGGCTTGATCTTCGAGACGACGAGGGTCGAGAAGGACTCCATCTTGATGTTCTTCATCGTCATCCGGCGAGGCACCCAGACGTCGTTGATGTACTCGATGGCGGCCGGATCGACGTGCATCACCTTGGTCTGGACGTTGCGGTCGTCCCAGTAGAGAGTCTGGAGGACGACCGGCCGAACCTTCTCGATGAAGACCCGAATCCTCGAATATTCGGACTCGACCCACTCTTGGGGGATGGCCTCGACCACGAAGCAATCGATGTCCTGCATCTTCGAATCTTCCAGCCGGGTATAGGTCGCGTCTTCGAGCTCCTTCGGGATCACGTCCTCGAAGGAGAAGTCGGAGCCGAAGACGGCTTCGCCGCGCAAGTTGATTCGGCGTACGACGCGAGAGCTGTTGAGGTAGACGAACTGATCGTTCGCGCGGTCGAGGTTGTTGACGACCAGATATCCCGTGTGGCGCAGGTCGAAGGGCTCGAGGTAGCGAACCAGGGTCTTCGACAGGACGATCCCCTCCCGGGGGTTGCCCTCCGCGTCCCGAAAGTTCTCGAACCACATCCGCAGGGAGGTCGTCTGCTCGTTTCCGTTGCGATCGCCCGAGATCAGGCTGGAGGTCTGGAGGAAGGTGTCGAAGCGGTTGTCGAGCACCCGCTTGTAGATTTCGCGGCCCGTGAGCCGATCATCGGGATTCGTCGAGGTGGCGTCTGCCGGGTCCGGCGCAGTGACCCCGGCGGGTGCGGAGGCGTCGGGAACGGGGATCGGGCTGGCGTTCGCATCGCCCGCCAGGGCCGCGTCAGGCTGGAGCAGGGCGAAGAGAGCGATCAGGACCGTCAGCCATTCATTCATTCATCGCCCGTCTCGTCACGCAGCTCTGTGATCGCCCGCTCGTAGTCCTTCGCACCGAAGACCGCCGTGCCGGCCACGAAGACGTCGGCGCCTGCCCGCCGCGCCGAGCGGATCGTTTTCTTCGAGATCCCGCCGTCGACCTCGAGATCGACCTCGAGACCGCGATCGTCGATCCAGCGACGCAGGGTGGCGATCTTGTCCAGCATGCCGGGAATGAACTTCTGCCCGCCGAACCCCGGGTTCACCGTCATGACGAGCACCTGGTCGAGATCGGCCAGTACATATTCGAGAGCTTCGGGCGGTGTCGCGGGGTTGAGGGCCACGCAGGCCCGGGCACCGGCCTCGTGGATCTGGCCAACGGTCCGGTGAAGGTTGGGACACGTCTCGACGTGAACTGCGACCGTGTCGGCGCCGGCCTGGACGAAGTCGTCGATGTATCGCTCGGGCTTCTCGATCATCAGGTGAACGTCGAGGGGCAGACTTGTCGCGCGATCGACTGCCGCGGTGACGAAGGGCCCGATGCTGATGTTCGGGACGAAGTGGCCGTCCATGACGTCGACGTGGATCCAGTCGGCTCCGGCGTCGGCGACCTTCCGCACTTCTTCTCCGAGACGTGTGATATCGGCTGCCAGGATCGACGGCGCGATCTTGATTGCTTTGGATCCGGTCGGGCTCACGCTCGTCTCTCCAATCGCGCCGCGTAGAATCCGTCGCAGTCGTGCTGGTGGGGTGTCGTGCGCAGCGTCCCATCCTCGTCGAGAACCGGTGCGAGCCGGTCCGGAAGCTCGCTGGGGGGTACCAGACGAAAGTCCGGATGATCTTGCAGGAACCTGGAGACGACTTCTTCGTTCTCCTCGGGAAGTAGCGTGCAGGTACTGTAAACTAGGCAGCCCCCCGGTCTCAAGACCGCGCTCGCCCGCGCCAGGATATCGGACTGCACGGCAGCGAGTTGCCGGCAGTCCTGCTCGCGCAGCCGCCATCGGGCATCCGGATTGCGCCGCAGGGCCCCCAGGCCAGAGCAGGGGACATCGACGAGGATGCGATCGAAGCTCAGGGGCGACGTAGCGTCCCATCCCGCGGGAATGGGAAGGTCTTCGAGTGAGCGAGTGGCGTCGCGCTGGTGAGTGTGGATGCCGGTCAGGGAGAGACGTCGCGCAGCCCGAGCCACCAGGCCGAGGCGACGGGCATTCCGATCGAGAGCCAGAACTCCTCCTTCATCCCCCAGGCGCTCCGCGATCGCCGTCGTCTTCGTTCCCGGCGCCGCACAGGTATCGAGAATCCGCTCTCCCGGCTGGGGGTCGAGGAGCTCCACGATGAGCTGGGAAGCCTCGTCCTGGACCGTGTAGAGCCCCTCGAGAAAGGCCGAGTCACGCCCGGGGTCGCCGGAGTGCCCGAGGTTGATCGCGTCCGGCGCGAGGGGGCGAGGAGCGGCATCGGGAAAGGAGGGGCGCAGCCGCTCGAGAAGAGCTTCCCTCGTGATCCGCAGTCGATTGCAGCGTACGGTGAGTGGGGGAGTCTGATTCAAGGCCGCGGCAAGCGCCGCCGCCTCCTGCGCGCCGTAGAGATCGAGGAAGCGTTTCGCCACCCAGGTGGGAAGTGAGAGGGTATGGACCAGGTGGGCAAGGGGGTCGTCCTCGAGGCGGGGAAGGGCGATCTCCTGCCACTCGCGTGAGAGACGGCGCAGAACGGCATTCACCAATCCGCTCGCCCGCTCGCTGCCGGTCGCCCGGGCGCAGCGAACGGCCTGGTCGACTGCGGCCCGGGCGGGGATCCGGTCGCTGAAGAGCAGCTGGTAGGCCCCGAGGCGCAGAATGCTCGCAACCAGGGGCTCGAGGCTTTCGAGCTTCTGATTGACGATCTGGGAGAGATAGAAGTCGATGCGTCCGCGCCAGCGCAGGGTTCCGTAGACGAGCTCGGTCGTGAGGGCGCGGTCGGCCGCGGTGAGGGCGCTGCTCGCGAGGGCGCCGTGGAGCGCGAGGTCCGCGTAGGCATGGGTGCGCTCGACCCGTTCGAGAACCCGGGTGGCGATCAGCCGGCTCAGCGTGGGGGCCGTGCGGGCGCCCGGCCCTTCGGACTTGCGCGCGACCGGGCGTCCGCGATTGCGTCGAGTCCCGCGACGGACGCCTCCGTCCTCACCGTCACTCATCGCGCTTCACATCGGCGGATGGGTCCGCTCCGGGCCCTTCGGCCTCGGCTTCGCCGGCACCGAGAAGGGTCCCGTCCGCGATCGGTCGCCCGCGTAGAAACGCCTCGATCTCGAGATCCTTGCCGCCGGCGCGCTGCACCCGAAGGGGCACGAGCCATCCGCTTCCGGTTGCGATTCGCAGCTCTCCCTCATCGTTGGTGATGATTCTTCCCGGCTCGGTACGGCAGGGCTCGTCGAGGGGGCGGGCGGCCAGAATGCGCAGCACCTCGTCGTCGAGGGTCGTCGTCGCTCCCGGCTTCGGCGCCAGGGCGCGAACCTGATTCACCAGCTCGTGGCTGCTGCGACTCCAATCGAGGGGAGAGTCGGAACGCCCGATCTTGGGCGCCAGGGTCGCCTCGGTGCAGTCCTGCTCGCTCCAGCGCAGGCTCCCGGCATCGATCCTGGCCACGGCTTCCTCGATGGCGTCGGCGGCGAGGGCGCCCATGCGTTCAGTCAGCTGGCCGGCGTTCTCCTCTGCGCCGATCTCGAGCTCTCGTACCAGGCCGACCGGGCCTGCGTCCATCTCACGATCGACGCGCATCACCGAGATTCCGCTGCGCTGCTCGCCGGCCAGAAGAGCACGCGCGATCGGCGCCGCGCCCCGGTACTTCGGCAGCAGGCTCGCGTGAGCGTTGATGCAGTAGCCGAGCTTGGGAAGCTCGCGTACCCGCTTGGGGATGAATTGTCCGAAAGCCACGACGACTCCGAGATCGGGCGCCCACTCGGTGAGGGTGTCCAGGATCTCCGGCTGCGAAATCCGCTCTGGTCGCAACAGCGGAAGCCCGGTGTCGAGGGCGAGCTGAGAGACGGCTGAAGGAGAGGTGCGACGTCCCCGGCCCCGTCGGCGATCCGGCTGGCTCACCACGCCGACGACCCCATGAGGCCCCGCGAGCAAGCGTTCGAGGCAGGGTAGGGCGATCTCGGGAGTACCCATGAATACAATGCGCACAATCTCGGTCGTCAGAGCCGGCTTCCGGTGAGGTCGACCTCGGAATCTCGCTCATCCGCGAGTACCTGCTTCTTGCGGCGCTTGACGTATATGCCGCGCTTGAGTCGACTGATGCGATCGATGAAGAGGGTGCCGTCGAGGTGATCGATCTCGTGCTGGAAACACACGGCCTTCAGGCCTTCCGCCTCGATGCGCAGCTCGTTGCCGTCGAGGTCCGTTCCGTGCAGGGTCACTCGCTCGGAGCGAACCACGTCGGCGGTGAAGTCCGGCACTGAGAGGCAACCTTCCTCCCAGGTGATCGTGCCCTCCGCGTCGTTGATCACGGGATTTACGACCACGATGGGATTGCGCTCTCCTCCTTCGCTGCTCCAGTCGATATCGACCACGATCAGGCGCACGGCCGCGCTGACCTGAGGCGCCGCCAGGCCGATCCCCGGCTCGTCGTACATCACCTCGCACATGTCGCGGGCCAGCTCGCGTAGCTCGTCCGTGACTTCGCCGATCGGCTCGGAGACCCGTTTGAGTCGAGGGTCGGGAAACTGGAGGATCTCGCGCAATGCCATCTGAATCGGTGTCCGGTGAGTGGTGCAGTCGGTCTGCGAAATCCCGATCGCGCGATCGGCAGATCGCGTGTCTGCGCCCAGGCGTTCGTGTTTGGGGGGCTTCTCGAGCTTTATAGCATGCTCACGGGATCGACGTCCAGAGTCGCCCGCAGGCTGCGGGGCAGGCGCGCAATCGCGCACGAGAGGAGCTTCGAGGCCTCGCGAACGCGCGCGGCGTCGCTGCCCTTCACGATCAACGCGAAGCGATACCTCCCGCGCAGGCGGGCGAGGGGAGCGGGGGCGGGGCCGAGCACCTCGAATCGGGGTGAGGGGGTTCGCCCGTCGGGCTCGCAGGACGTCGCCTTCTCGCCCGCCCCAGGCCCGGGAACCGTCGCGGGCCGCACCAGCCGAGCCAGCTCCTCCGCCGTGCGCAGCGCCAGGGCCTCGTCCGGGCTGGAGATCACGAGTTGGGTGATACGCCCGAAGGGCGGATAGCTGAGCCCGCGCCGGTACTCGAGCTCGGTTGCGTAGAAGGTCTCGTAATCATGCTGTCCGACGGGTTGGATCGCGTAATGGTCGGGCACGAAGGTCTGCAGGACGACCCGTCCGGATTCGCCCGCGCGACCCGCGCGTCCCGCCACCTGGGTCAGCAGTTGGAAGCTGCGCTCGGCGGCGCGGAAGTCCGGCATGTGAAGGCCCGTATCGGCGGCGACGATTCCGACCAGGCGAACCCCGGGGAAGTCATGCCCCTTGGCAACCATCTGGGTACCGATCAGGATGTCGACCTCTCGATCGCGCAGGGATTTGAGAACGGACGCCGTATGACCCCTGCGCTGGGAGGTGTCGCGATCGAGCCGCGCGATGCGCGCACCAGGATGCAGGGTGCGGACCTCTTCTTCGAGCCGCTCGGTCCCCATTCCGAGCAGGCTGGTGCCCGGCGCCCCGCAGCCCCCGCACTGCTGGGGAGGAGGTTTGCTGAAGTCGCAGTAGTGGCAGCGCAGGCGGGACTCGGAGGCGTGGAAGACGAGCGCCACCTCGCACGCGTGGCAGCGCTCGGCATGCCCGCACTCGAAGCAGTAGATCTGGGTGGAGAAGCCGCGCCGATTGAGGAACAGGATCGTTTGCGCGTTCTGTTCCAGGGTCTCGGCGAGGGCGCGGCGCAGGCTCGCCGTGAGGACGGGCCGCTTCCCCATCGCCCTGATCTCGTGCTCGCGCACCATGTCGACGATCTCGACGCGAGGCAGTGGGCGGCCCGCGATCCGCTCGGAGAGGACGAGTCGCTGGAGTTCGCCGGAGTCCGCCGCAAAGCGCGTCTCGAGGGCGGGAGTGGCAGAGCCGAGGATCAGTGGGCATCCCATCTCCCGGGCGAGCCGCCCGGCGAGACCGTGGGCCCGATAGCGAAAGCCCTCTTCGTTCTTGTACGCCGAGTCGTGCTCCTCGTCGATCACGATCACCCCGAGGTCATCGAGCGGAGCGAAGATCGCGCTGCGTGCTCCCACCGCGATCGGCGTGTCACCGGCCGCAAGACGTTGCCACTGTTCGAGTCGTTCTCCGGGGCTGAGGCCGCTGTGCAGCACGGCCAGTCGATCTCCGAAGCGCGCCCGCAGACGCGCGACGAGTTGATGGGTCAAGGTGATCTCGGGCACGAGGAGCAGCGCCTGGCGGCCCTGCTCGAGCGCCTCGGAGACGGCCTGGAGATACACTTCGGTTTTTCCGCTGCCCGTGACCCCGTGCAGCAGGTATCGATCGGCGAGCTTCTCGCGGATCGACTTGCGGATCGGGACGAGGGCCCCCGCCTGCTCCGGAGTGAGCTCGGGAGGCCGGTCGCCGGGCTCCGCCGGCCCCAGCACGTCGCGCGGAGCTGCACGCTCTGCCATCACCACATAGCCGCGCTGGGCCAGGCTACGCACCTGATTCGGCGCGTTGCGATCCTCATCGCGCAGGGTCGCGATCGAGATGTCTCCCGCCCGGGCGATACGCCGCAACAGACTCGCCTGCTTGTGAGCCCGGGCCAGGGAGCCGCTGCAGATCGCCTCGACATCCAGCTCGGGACTCACGCTCACGATGCGCTCCACTCTCGCCTTCGCGACGGGACGACTCTCCACTCGGGTGCGCTCGATCAAACGATCCCGTTCGAGCTGGAGGATCAGCTTCTGGGCGCCGGGGAACCGGCGCGCCAGCGAGGCCTGGCTGCGCGGCGCCCGGGCGAGATCGCAGATCACGTCCCGGGCATCCCCGCTGAGGACACCGCGCTCGAGGGCTTCCCGGCCGCGGGGGGTTGGGGTGAGGCGGCTCACCAGGCGTGGAGCACTGCCGGGGGGCAGGGCCGTCGCCAGGGCAATCCCGACCGGGCACAGCACCTCCTCGGCCGCTTCGCCGAGCATGCGGATCATCTCGGGGCTCAGTACGGGCTCGGGGTCGAGGACCTTCTCGAGCAGGGAGAGCTGGTCCTCGGGGGTCGGAGACGCCTGGTCCTCGCTGAGGCATTCGACGATCACGCCGGTGAGCGAGCGTCCCGAGAACGAAACCCGAACCCGGCAGCCCACCTGGGCATCGTCCTCCATCTCACCCGGCACCCGATAGTCGAAGAGCGAATCGATCGGCACCGGGAGCGCGATTCGAACTCGGGCTCGCGCTTGTGCGGGATCGGCGAAGAGGCTGCCAGACATTCTGCAATTGTATGCGGAGATCGCGAAGTCGAAACCTCGTTCGCCACCGAGCCGGTGGCTCGCTCGGTCAGGGGTTCATGAGATAGCGTCTACCGTCACGGGTGCCGAGGGGCGGACCGGCTGATGATCGCGTAGGAGTGCTGATGGCAATGGAAGTCGAATCTGGATCGCAGGGGGGAAGGGGATGAGCGCCCGCAGGCGTCGGCCCGTGCGCAAGCGCCGGCCTCGGGTCGAGGTGCGCCGGAGTGGCAGTGGGAAGGCCCTGCGCGTCGAGGGGACCTTCGCCTCCTTCTACGAGCCGGGCAGCTCGGTCACGGGGTCGGTCTGGGATGCGATCGCTGCCCCCGTCCTCGCGCTTCCCGCTTCCCGGCGGGGGCGGGTGCTGATCCTCGGGCTGGCCGGGGGTAGTGCGGCCCGGGTCGTGCGAGCCATCGTCCCCGACGCAGAGATCAAAGGCGTCGAGCTCTTCCCCGACATCATCGAAGCCGCGCGCGAGCACTTCGACCTGGACGCCCTGAAGGTCGAGCTGGTGATCGGAGACGCCCTCGAGTTTCTCCGCGAGGACGAGGGACGGTACGATCTCATCCTGGAGGATATCTTCGTTGGAGTCGGCCGAGGCGTTCACAAGCCGGGCTGGCTGCCTTCGCCCGGCCACGAGCTGGCTCGCGCACGGCTCGCCCGGGGTGGCCTGCTGGTGAGCAACACCCTCGACGAAGCGGTAGAGGTGGGGGCGTCGATGCGCAAGCTCTTCCCCGGAACCTTGAAGATCGAGGTCGACGAGTACGAGAATTGCGTCCTCGTCGGTGGACCGGCCGGTCTCTCAGCGACCGCCCTGCGAGCCGCGGTAGCGAAGAATCCCGTTCTCTGTGGTACTTTGCCTCAGCTGTCGTTCCGGACCGTCCGCTGACGGCTGAGGTCGCGCCGGCTCTGCGGAGCAGGCTCGGTTCCAGGCACCGCCGGTCGACTCGTCCTTCCGGATCAGACAGCCCAGCTCACTCCACCCCACTGCGCGCCCAGATCAGGAGTAACCAAGATGGCCCCCGAGGAAAACGTTCAGCAGGAAATCGATCAGCTGGTGAAGGGGAGCAAGGTCCTTCTCTTCATGAAGGGAAATCGCCAGGCTCCCCAATGCGGTTTCTCGTCTCGGGTCGTCTCGATCCTCGACGATCTGCTTGACTCCTACGAGACCTTCGACGTGCTCTCGCGCGCCGACATCCGCCAGGGCGTCAAGGACTACGCGAGCTGGCCGACGATTCCCCAGCTCTATGTCGACGGCGAGTTCGTCGGCGGCTGCGACATCATCACGGAGATGGCGGGCTCGGGCGAGCTCCATCAGGCCCTCGGCATGGAGATGCCCGAGGTGAGCGAGCCGAGCATCGAGATCAGCGACGCCGCCAGCCGCGTCTTCGCCGACGCGCCGGCCTCCGAGGGCAACATCATTCGTCTCTCGATCAGCAGGCAGTTTCAGTACGAGTTTGGGATCGGGCCGGTCGGCGATTTCGACTTCGTCGTGGAGTCGAACGGCGCCCGCCTCGCGATCGACCGGATGAGCGCTTCGCGGGCGGACGGCCTGCAGATCGATTTCGTCGAGGATGGGGGCCGATCGGGATTCAAGATCGTCAATCCCAACGAAGCCTCCGACGAAGACGGGCGGGGTTGAGGCTCAGGCCTCTTCGTCGCTCTCGAGGAATTGCTGCACCACCTGATGAAAGGTCTCGGCCGACTCCGCGACGACGAGGTGCGCGCCGTATTGCAGCACGACCAGGCGCGAGTGCGCGATGCCCGCCGCCAGCTCTCGATGCAGGCTCGGTGGGGTGAGGCGGTCGTGGCGGCCGCAGATGATCAAGCAGGGGTGGGAGATCCGCTCGAGGCGGTCGAGGGTGTCGTGGCTCAGGCAGGCATCGCACTGACGCGCGAAGAGATCGTTGGAGACCGGCGCCTTCTCCTGGGCATAGAAGCGGAGCATGCCGTCGATCAGCTCGGTCTGCTCGAGGGTCGCGTCCTCCAGAGTCCAGAGCAGCCGGCTTCGCACCAGGATCTCCGGGCGCACGTCGAGGCGCGCGAGCTCGGCCCAATCCGCGAGTAGCAAGCGCCGCTTCGCGTCTGGCCGCGCGTAGGTGCCGAGCAGGGTCAGCTTGCGCACGCGGGCGGGGTGGCGGAGCGCCAGCTCCTGGGCCGCCATGCCTCCCATGAAGGCCCCGAGCACATCGGCCTGCTCGATCTCGAGGGCGTCGAGGAGCCTCGCAGCATCGTCCGCGAGATCGGCCGTCGTGAAGGGCTCGCCGGAGTCGTCGCTCTCCATTACCCCGCGGTGGTTGTAGATCAGCGTGGGGCGAGTCTTCGAGAACTCGGGAACCTGGAGCGGGATCCAGCCTCGGCACGACCCGCCCATTCCGTTGATCAGCAGCAGGGGAGGGCGCTCTTCGCCGCCATCGCTTCCTTCGCTCCCCTCGCCCTTCTTCCGGCTCGGGGGAAAGAGCTCGTACTCGATCTTGCGGCCGGAGGCTTCGGCGAAGGGCATGCGCCAAGCTTAGCCCGAAGGGGGCGCTTCGATCTAGCAGTGGCTGGTGATTCTGGAGTGGTGGACCGGGATGGCGCCAGACCGAATGCGGCCCCTACTTCCCCATCTTCTTCAGATCGGTCAGCACGTCCTTGGCCACGGCCTTGAGGGTCTCGAACACCCCCGTGCCCACGGTCGCGCAGGCTTCGAAGCTGGGAACGCCGCCCGGATTGAGTAGACGGCTCACCTCATCGAGAGGCGCTGCGTTGGGGAGGTCCCGCTTGTTGTACTGGATCACGTGCGCGACCTTGTCCAGGTCGTAGCCCTGCTCCTTGAGGTTGATTCGCAGGTTCTCCAGGCTCTCGACGTTGGCCTCCATGCGCTCGATCTGGCTGTCGGCGACGAAGACCACGCCATCCACGCCCTTCAGGATGAGCTTGCGGCTGGCATCGTAGAAGACCTGCCCCGGAACCGTGTAGAGGTGGAAGCGCGTCTTGAATCCGCGGATCTGCCCGAGGGCGAGCGGGAGAAAATCAAAGAAGAGGGTGCGCTCCGTCTCCGTCGCGAGGGAGATCATCTTCCCCTTCACGTCGGGGTTGGTCTTCGAGTAGATGTACTGGAGATTCGTCGTCTTACCGCACAGACCGGGACCGTAGTACACGATCTTGCAGTTGATCTCGCGCGACGAGTAGTTGATGAACGACATAGGTGGGGTTCAGTCCGAAAAGAGATTATCGATATCGTCGTCTGTGATCTCGGCGAATGGACTCTCGCCCGACATCACCTGCTGCTCCGACTTTTTCTTGACCTCTTCGAAGATACGCGCAAGCTCCGCGCCCGCCTTCTTGACGCGCAGCCGAACGAGGCCGAGGGAGCTTCGCTCGTCGAAGATCACCATCAGGATCATGCGATCACCCACCAACGTGATGTGAAGGTTGTCGCGCTCCCCCTGATGAAAGTGGATCGGGAATTCCTCTTCGCCGACGATCTTGGCGAGGCCCCCGGTAGCGGCGATACAACCGGCGGTGAGTGAGGCCAGGCTGGTGGAATCCACGTCCTGCATCTCGCCCGCCTCACAAATGAGCTGGCCGTTCTTGTCGACGATGTAGGCCCCTTTGGCGTTCGCGTCCCGCACGAGACGGTCACAGACGGTCAGGATCCGTCGGTAGTCCTCGTCGAGCATCACGAGCTGGGCTTCGAACATCGGCACCTGCCTCTGTAACCGGCTGAAACTAAAGGATCAAATCTCGGGATTGAACGATCGCATAGTGTCTGCGGTCGCGGCAACTCGCCCGACTCACAAATGATCGGTCTGGCCGTGGGTCTCCTTTAGCTCACAATCGTTACTCGAGCTTCCTGCGATTTTCCAGTGAGCGCCCGACCGTGACCTGATCGGCGTACTCGAGATCTCCGCCCAGGGGCATTCCGCACGCGATTCGCGAGAGCGGAATTCCCGAGCCACGCAGGCGATCGGCGATGAAGCTCGCCGTGGCTTCTCCCTCCGCGTTGGGATTCGTCGCCAGGATGACTTCTCGCACCTTGCCGCCGTGCACCCGGCGCTCGAGTTCGCTGATGCGCAGATGACCGGGCAGGATTCCGTCGATCGGAGAGAGGGCGCCACCGAGTACGTGATAGCGTCCGCGAAAGCTGCCGCTGCGCTCGATGGCCTGGAGGTCGCCCGGCTCCTCGACGACGCAAATGACCGAGTCGTCGCGCTGGTCGCTGGAGCAGATCAGACAGGGGGTGCGATCCGTGAGGTCGTAGCAGGCCTCGCAAACCACCGTTTCGCGCTTCACTCGGATCAGGGCTTCGGCCAGCTCGGCGGCCAGCTGGTCGGGAGCGCTCAAGAGAAAGAACGTTAATCGGTTTGCGGACTTCTCGCCGATTCCGGGGAGTCGCTTGAGGCTTTGGATGAGCCGCTTCATGGCCGGAGAGCCGGACACTAGGCGTCTCCCAGTCCGCCCGGGGGAGCGGGAAATCCGAGGCCGCCGAGGCCACTCAGGGAGAGCTGTTGCATCTGCTGCTGGATGTACTCCTGAGCCTTGCTGAACGCTGCGTTGACCGCGGCAGCGCAGAGATCCTGGATCATCTCGCGATCGGCATCCTTCATCAGCGCGGGCTCGATCTGGATGTCGAGGACGCGCAGCGCGCCGGAGACGCTGGCGGTGACCATGCCGCCCCCGGAGCTGGCTTCGAAGCTCCGGGCCGCGAGCTCGCTCTGCAGCTGGCTCACCCGGGACTGCATCTGCTGGGCCTGCTCCATCATCTTCTGGAGATCTTCGGGCTTCATCTCGGCTCTCCACTCGCGCCCGCGATCGAGCGGATCTCGATGATCTCTCCCCGAAGCTCTCTCAGCGCCAGATTCACGGCCGGATGGTTGAGCGCGGCGTGCTTCAGCTTACGTTCCGCCTCACGGGCCTCGAGGGAGCTGGGGGCGCGCGTTGCCCGATCGCTGGACGACTGGATCTGGCTGAACTTCAGCTTCATCGGCTTGCCGAAAAA
>CBDUYG010000025.1:0-15949 GCA_965371385.1 uncultured Myxococcales bacterium
AGGCGTTGCGCGAGGCACTGGGCTCGGCGGCGGGCATTCGACGCTACGGATTCTTTCTGCTCCCGATGGCCGAGGCGAAGGTCGAGGTCGCGCTCGACGTTTCCAATCGACCCTTCGTCGTCTACGACGTTCCGCTCGAGAATCGCATGGTGCGTGACTTCGACGTCTCTCTCGTAGAGGACTTTGCCCGGGCCTTCGCCCAGAGCGCGGGACTCGATCTGCACGTGAGCCGCTGCTACGGCGAGAGCCCGCACCACGTCGCCGAGGCGGTGTTCAAGGGCCTCGCGCGAGCCCTGCGTGTCGCGCTCGAGATCGATCCGCGCGAATCCGGGCTCCCCACGGTGAAGGGCGCCCTCTAATCAGGACCGGCCTCGATTGCGGGGCCAGATGAAATCAGCACGTCGCCCCGGGCACCCCGGATCGACAGATATGGAGAGGTATTGGTATGGCGCGACCCAGGGTGGTGGTCGTGGACTATGGCGCGGGGAATCTGCGCAGCGTCGAGAAGGCGCTGATGCGGTCGGACCTCGACGCCCGGGTGTCGTCGGATCCCGCCGAGGTGAGGGCGGCTGATGGAGTCGTGCTGCCCGGAGTCGGAGCCTTCGCTGACGCAATGCAGAGCCTCGGCGCGTCCGGGCTCGAGGACGCAGTCAAGGAGGCGATCGAGGCCCGACGACCCTACCTCGGGCTCTGCTTCGGCCTGCAGCTCCTCTTCGAAGAAGGTGACGAGCACGGCGTCACGAAGGGGCTCTGCGAGCTGGGCGGGCGGGTCGAGCGCTTCCCGGACAAGGACGAGGATGGAACACTACTTCGTGTTCCCCACATCGGCTGGAACCAGGTGCGCTTCTCCGGCTCCCACCCGATGCTCGAGCGGCTCCCGGAAGAGGACAACTTCTACTTCGTTCACTCCTATCGCCCGGTGCCGACGGACGAGAGCATCGTCGTCGGCCGCACGCGATATGGGGGTGAGTTCGTCTCGGCGGTTGCGACCGAGAAGATCTTTGCCGTGCAGTTCCACCCCGAGAAGAGTCAGCTCGCGGGCAAACGCCTGCTCGACGCCTTCAGCTACTGGATCGCGGCCAGCTGATGTCCGGATTCGAAGTCATCCCGGCAATCGATCTGCTCGACGGCTCCTGCGTGCGCTTGACCCAGGGGCGTTACGACGAGGCGACCGTCTACGGCGACGATCCCGGGGCGGTCGCGGGTGGCTTCGCGGCCCGTCCGATCAAGCGACTCCACGTCGTCGATCTCAATGGCGCGAAGGCGGGCAGGCCCGTCAACGAAGATGGGATCCGCTCGATCGTGAAGGCCACCGGGCCCGACATTCCGGTTCAGCTCGGAGGCGGAATCCGGAACCTCGAGAGCATCGAGACCAGTTTTGCGATGGGGGTGCAGCGGGTCATCCTCGGCACGGTGGCGCTTCGCGACCCCGAGCTCGTTCGCAGCGCCGCCGCGCGCTTCCCGGGCCGGATCGTGGTCGGGATCGACGCCAAGGAGGGTCGGGTCGCGGTCGAGGGCTGGCTCGAAACCAGCGAGGCGACGGCAATCGAGCTCGCCCGCCGCTTCGAGGACGCCGGGGTGGCAGCGATCGTCTATACCGATATCTCACGCGACGGAATGCTCACGGGCCCCAACCTCGCGAGCACGGTCGAACTCGCGCGCGCGATTTCGATTCCTGTGATCGTCTCGGGCGGCGTGTCGTCCGAGCAGGATATCGTGGACTCGGCCAGGGAGGCGGCGAGCGGAATTTCGGGCGTGATCGTGGGGCGGGCGCTCTATACCGGCGCCGTGGATCTGCAGGATGCTCTTGCTGCCGTGGACTCGATACAGGGTCCCGGAGAGTCGAGTTGAGTCGAGCGCCGGGTCATCCGGAGAAAAGGGTAGAAGCAACGTGCTGCTGAAACGAATCATTCCCTGTCTGGACGTCGATCGCGGCCGAGTGGTCAAGGGCGTCAAGTACGTCGATCACGTGGACGCCGGCGATCCCGTCGAGGTCGCTCAGTACTACGACGCCCAGGAGGCAGACGAGATCACCTTTCTCGACATCACGGCGAGTCACGAGGGGCGGGGAATCCTGATTGACGTCGTGACGCGCACGGCGGAGACGGTCTTCATGCCGCTCACCGTCGGAGGGGGGGTCCGGACCCTTCAGGACATTCGCGATCTGCTCAATGCCGGCGCGGACAAGGTCTCGATCATGACTGCGGCGATCCACGATCCCGACCTGATCGCCGAGGCTGCCGCGAAGATCGGTAGCGCCAATCTCGTGCTCGCGATCGACGCGCGTGCGCGAGAAGACGGACAGGGATGGGAGGTCTGTACCCACGGGGGCAGGCGCCCCACGGGAATTGACGCGGTCGAGTGGGCTGTGCGGATGGCGGAGGCGGGCGCGGGGGAGATCCTGCTCACGAGCATGGATCGCGACGGAACGAAGAGCGGCTACGACCTCGCGATGTTGAGGGCTGTCGCGGATTCGGTCTCGATCCCGGTCATCGCCTCGGGAGGCGGGGGTAGCGCCGAGGATCTGGCCGCTGCCCTATCGGAGGGGCCAGAGGGCGGGCACGCCCAGGCGGCCCTCGCGGCGTCGATCTTCCACTTCCGCGAGACCACGGTCGGCGAGGTGAAACGCAAGTTCCTCGAATGGGGGATCCCCGTTCGGCCACCCGTCGAGCTTCCATTTTCGGCCTGATTCTGGACCTGGCACTCTTCCTGCTCCGGCCTTCGATTTCGGCCCATTCCTTGAGGCTCCTGCTCGCCTGCGCTAGCTTGAGACCCTTGCGCTGAACCGTGAAGGTGCTGATTTATCGGGGCTTTTCGCTGGAGCTGGCGAATGTGAGGGAGCGGGAGACCGGCAGTCAGGAATCAGGTCACAGGCGCGTGTCAGTCGGTTCGATCGCTGGTCAACTGGATGAATGCACAGCGAATTCGACAGCAAGATGGGACGGAAAGACGGGATAAAAAGACAGGACTGAAAGGCAAGACCGAAAGACAGGAGACAAGGAAGGGCCAGGTAGGTAGATAGGTAGGACAAATAGCCGAGGCAGGGTCTACGACACCGCAGGGTGTGCTTTCGGTTCCGTATCACGCCAACGACCGAAGAAAAAATAATCAATCGATGAAATAGCAGGGCAAGAAAGCCAGAAAGAGAAAGCCGAGACACTGAAAGAGTCCGCGACGAATTGAGAAGGGCGGATGAGCGCAAGAGCGGAGCAGAAGGACCGGAGCAAAGAGTCCGAAACAGAAAGACCGAAGCAGAAAGATAGAAAGACCTGATACAGCAAGGCAGAAAGACAGGAACAGAGCAGCAGATTGGGTCGCATCGCAATCAGATTGAAATCGAACGACGTCGTCCAATCAAATCATGACAGCAGGCGGCAAGTAGTGTGCAATTGATCGAACGTGACGAAAAGTCGAGAAAAATGACCCAGAGGTTCGACAAACTGATGCGAATTCGACACAAGAGTAGCTGAACAACCACCTACCCAAGTCGCTCCGCCAGCGTGACCCAGAGTCCTCGCCGGAGCCGACCAGGAGCGAAAAGCGCGTATGCCCGTAATCAAACTCAAGGACAACGAATCGATCGAGCAGGCCATGAAGCGGTTCAAGAAGACCTGCGAGAAGGCCGGAATCCTCACCGAGCTCCGGCGCCGCGAGTACTACGACAAACCGAGCATTCGCAAGAAGAAGAAGGCAGCTGCAGCACGCAAGCGCGCGCTCAAGAAGATGCGGCGAATGTCCCACTAGAATTACTGGGGCCTCGCCCCGATCGGGGTAGCGGTGGGTCGGATTCCGGAAGAGACGATCCAGGACATCAAGGATCGCATCGACATCGTCGGCTTGATTGGCCGGTATGTCGACCTCAAGAAGGCCGGCCGCAATTTCAAGGGCCGCTGCCCGTTCCACGATGAGAAGACGCCGTCGTTCAACGTGAACCCCGAGCGGCAGGCGTTCTATTGCTTCGGTTGTCAAGCGGGAGGCAATGCCTTCGGCTTCTTGATGCGTCATGAGAGCCTTACCTTTCCCGAGGCGGCTCGAACCCTCGCGAAAGAGTGCGGCATCGAGATCCCCGACAGCCAGGCAGGTGGGCTCGGTATCGGCGAGCAGCTCTTCGCCGCCAACGAGATCGCCCAGCGCTTCTATCGCGCGTCCCTCGCCTCGCCCGAAGGCGAGCCCGCGCGCGCCTACCTGAGCGAGCGCGGCATCGACAACGACGCGATCGAGCGCTTCGGCATCGGCTTTGCTCCCAACCGCTGGGAAGCCCTCGGCGGCGAGCTGCGGCTCCGCAGCGTGGAGCAGAAAATCGGCATCGCAGCAGGCCTCTCGATCCCGCGCGATTCCGAGCGGCCCGACGGCGGCTCCTACGATCGACTGCGGGGTCGCATCATCTTTCCCATCCGCGACGTACGAGACCGCATCATGGGTTTCGGAGGCCGGGCGATCTTTCCCGACCAGGAGCCCAAGTACATCAACACACCGGAGACGCCGATCTTCCACAAGCGCTCAGCGCTCTACGGCTTTCCCTTCGCGCTCGAGGGGATTCGCAAGGCCGACCGCGCGATCGTGTGCGAGGGCTACTTCGATCGCATAGCCCTCGATCGCGCCGGGCTGAAGGAATCCCTGGCGACCTGCGGTACGGCGTTGACCCGCGGCCACGGCGACCAACTGCATCGCCGGGTGCGGGAGGTCGTACTCCTCTTCGACGGCGACGAAGCGGGGCAGAACGCCGTCGAGAAGGCTCTCGACGAGTTGCTCCCGACAGGTCTACGAGTTCGCGCCGCGCTGCTTCCGCCGGGCGACGATCCCGACAGCTATCTACTCGAGCATGGCGCGGAGGCTCTGTGCCGCCTGGTCGAGCGCTCGCCCGACGCAATCGAAATCGTGATCAGGCGCGCCCTCAAGGGCGGTTACGAGACCCCTTCCGCCAAGGCCGCTGTGGTGGCTACGGTGGCTCCCTTCGTTGCCCTGATCCAGAACCCGATCGAGCGAATCGAGTACGCCCGCCGCCTCGCATTCGTGACCGACACCGATGCGTCCGCCGTCGAGGCCGTAGTGCGTCAGGTTCGCACCTCCGGTAAGTCGCGACGAGGCGAAGAAGGGCCGGACGTCTCGTCGGGAACGGGCCATGTGCCCGTCGCCCCGGTCCTCAGCGGGAGTCAGGAACGACACGTCATAGAGATCGCCCACCTGATCTATCGTCATCCGACGGTTTTCAGCAACGATGTGCTCTCGCGGGTCGAGGACTTGATTCCCGAAGGGCCATGGAAGACGATCCTGCGGCTCTTCGCCCGCGCCGAGGAACAAGGTGGCGTCGAAGCCGGAGGATCGATCAGCCTGGGCTGGAGTGAAAGCCAGGTCGATCCCGAGAACGTCGCCCGGCTCTATTCCCTCGAGGTCCTGAACCTCTACGAAGAGAGCCCCATCCCGCCGGAGCAGATCATCTACGACCTCGTCGGCTGGTTCGAACGTCAGCGACGAAAGGATGAGAGCAAGAGCCTGACTCGCCAGCTGCGCGACCCGGAAGCGGATATCGACGCCCTGCTGGCGAAGAAACAGAGGCAGCTCGAAGAACGCCGGGCTGCTCATCGAATACAGACCAGGACGATGCAATGATGATTTCTACTGAGGTGAGATAGCAGAAGGCTCAATCGCTGAAACCGGCAATGCCGACCGTAAGGAGACCCCCCAGAATGTCCTCGAACGCGCCCTCGAGTTCAACGCAGATCGTTCCAATTCCGAATGACGGATCGAACCAACAAGACTCACCTCGGCTCGATTCCCCCGAGTCGGTCAAGAAACGGGTGAGCAAGAGTCGCTCCAAATGCAAGTCTCCGGCGAAGACCGTGAGCCGCGCACGGACGGGATCGAAGAAGAAGTCCGCTCGCGCGGAGACGTTGGGCTCAGCCCGAGCTTTGAAGCGACCTGGAGCCGATCTCGCGCTTCAGGAGTCGAACGCGCAAGAGCAGAGCGTGGCCGGCGAGCAGGTGATCCAGCTCGATGGACGCTCCCTTCCGATCGGCGAGAACAATCTGCGAGAGGTGGGCGGCACGGCGGCCCCTGCCGGAGTCAAGGCCAGGCCCGCTACCCGGCGCGCGCGCAGCACCAGTGATCCCGACAGCGGCAGTGGCCGCGACCCGGTACGAGTCTACTTGCGCGAAATGGGCAGGGTTTCGCTCCTCACCCGAGAAGGGGAGGTCGAGATTGCGAAGCGCATCGAGAGCGCGACCCATGACGAGGAGCTTGCTGCGCTCGGCAATGCCTGGGGGATCAAGGCGGTATTCGATATCGCGAACCTCTACCGCGTCAACGAAATCAGCCTGCGCAAGGTGGTGGACGGCCTCGACGACACCAACGCGGTCGCGCCGGAGGCGCGTCACAAGCAGTTCCTGCGAGCACGCACGGCGCTGGGCAAGCTTCACGAGAAGATGGTCATCAAGCACAACTCGATCTCGAACTCGCGCACGACGCTAGAGACGCGAGCCCGTCTGCGCGGGGAGATTGAGGACCTCGGCCGCGAGATGCTGGTCGTGCTCCGCAAGACCCGGTTCTCCCGTGCGCGGATACGCGAGATCACCGCGAGCTTCCGGGAGTTGGGAGAGAAGTTCAACCGACTCGACGGTCGTGAGCAGAAGATCGTTCGGGGCTTCGGGCTGGACGCGGAGCAGTTTCGCAATACAGCGCGCCTGGCTCAACGTCGCTCGGCGAAGGGGCGCCGGCTCCTCGAAGATCTGGGAGGCGACTCCCAGCGCGCCGCAGAGGCCCTCACCGCTCTCGATGAGGTGGATCGCGAGCGAGCGGCACTTCAGGCAGAGTGCCGGATGACGGGCGACGAGGTCCGACTAGCGCTCAGTTGTCTGGCCGAGGCGGGGGAGCGGGCCCGGGAGTCCAAGGGAGAGCTGATCGAAGCCAATCTGCGCCTCGTCGTCTCGATCGCCAAGAAGTACACGAATCGGGGGCTGCAGTTCTCGGACCTCATCCAGGAGGGAAACCTCGGCCTGATGAAGGCCGTGGAAAAATTCGAGTATCAGCGGGGCTACAAGTTTTCCACCTACGCAACCTGGTGGATTCGTCAGGCCATCACCCGGGCGATCGCCGATCAGGCGCGCACGATCCGCATTCCCGTGCACATGATCGACACGATCAACAGGCTGGTGCGCGCGACCCGCAAGCTCGTCCAGGTGCTGGGCCGCGAGCCGACTCCCGAGGAGCTCTCGGAGGAGATGGAACTTCCGATCGAGAAGGTGCGAATGGTTTTCAAGATCGCCAGGGAGCCGGTGAGCCTCGAGGCTCCGGTGGGTGAGGAGGAGAGCCACCTGGGCGACTTCATCGAGGACAAGAACGCCGAGAACCCCCAGGATGCGGCGATTCACGCGAGCCTGGCGGACCACACCCGGGAAGCTTTGTCTTCTCTACCCGCACGCGAGGCGCGAGTATTGCGGATGCGTTTCGGCATCGGCGAGAAGTCGAAACAGACCCTCGAAGAGGTGGGGAACGACTTCGACGTCACGCGTGAGCGGATCCGCCAGATCGAGGCCAAGGCCCTGCGGCGGCTGCGTCACCCGAGCCGGAGTGCGGTCCTCAGGGGCTTTCTGGAGTAGCGGACTCCCGGAGCGAGGCCGACCCCAACCACAGCGACACGCCGCCCAGGAACAAGAGGGAAAAGAGCTTGGATTCCTGAACCAGGAAGGCGAGGGAAGTGAGTTCTGCGTCTCGCAGACCGTCGTACCCGATCCTCAGCCACGCGGGATTCGCGCCGAGCGTCACCACGGCGAGCGCGAGGAGCGGCGCCCAGCCCCAGCTGAGCCGCCCCCGGGTGAGAGCTCCGCCCGCGACAGCGACAGCGAGGGCCGCCCACAGAAGGTGATGCTCGTAGGTGAAGACGGGAATCAGGAGCGTCGCGGTCGCCACCGCGGCGATCTGGGCCTGCCGAGCGAAATCATCTCCCGGTCGTCGAAAGCACCAACCCAGCCCGACCAGGAGAGCGAGGCTCGAGACGGAAGAGAGAGCGCGTGCGCCGGATGAGAGTCCCCCCTCGCCGGGAATCCAGTGGTAATAGAGGCTCGGGAGGGAGTGGTTCTTCCAGCTCGAGATCGGCACTGTGAGACCGTTGTAGTCGCCGGTCGCGAAGCCGGGCAGCACCTCGCGATAGAAGTGCACCTGGTGCTCGATCCCGACCATCGGAAGAGCGACGAGTGAGAGCACGACTGCGCTTCCGCACGCGACCGCCACCTCCTTCCAGCGCCCGCGCAACATCCACCAAGCGACGAAGAGCGCCGGGCTCATCTTCGCCATGCACGCCAGGCCCATCAGGCAGCCGCTCGCGATGGGCTTCTCCTTCTGAGAGAGAGTCAGGGCCCAGACCACGGCGAGCATCACCGGAAGGTTCACCTGCCCGAGGCTGAGGTTGAAGAGCGTGGGCGCGAACGAGAACGAGAGGGCGAGCAGGGCCGGGAGCGCGGGACCGATATCCCGGCGCCACCACATGAAGATCGAGACCATCACCGCGAGGAGCAGCACCTCGTTGATCCAGAACCACACGTGATAGGCCTGAGAGAGCTCCATGGTTGGCGCCCAGGCGATGAAGAGAAGAAATGGGGGCGGGTAGAAGAAGGGTTGAACGGCCCCCAGACCGCGTCCCACTCGCTCTGCCAGGGCGTTGAGCGCTGCGGTGTCGTAGGGGTTCCCCCCGTCGAGAGCGTGCTCCGCTGCGTAGTAATATGAGGCGAAGTCGGCGGCGCCCGTTTCACCGCCGACGAAGCCCCAGACGAACCAGACCGAGTGGGCGTGCCAGAGCAAGCAGGCCATGATCACCAGGGGGTTGAGCCAACGGAGCTTCTCCACCCAGCCTGCTTAGCATATCGGGCCGGGGCCGCTAAGCGGGCGGCGGCCAGTAGCAAGTGAGCGGGTACCGGCATACTGTGCAGGTCGCGCAAGGATCGCAGTTACGGATCGGGGAGGGTTCGCGGGCGCGGGCCTTGGAGGCCACCGAATGACGAACGTGGTCGAAACCAGAAGTGGCTGGGTGCGCGGCGTCGAGCGCAGGGGAAAATGCCTGACTTCATTTCTCGGAATTCCCTTCGCAGAGCCTCCCATCGGATCCCTGCGTTTCCTCGCGCCGCAAGCGGTTCGTTCGTGGCAGGGTGTTCGCGACTGCCTGGACTACGGTCCCTCGGCCCCCCAGCTCGTACCCCAGATGGACTTCATCGCGGGAATGGAGGTTGGGCCGCAGTCCGAAGACTGCCTCTACCTGAACGTCCACACCCCGGGCGCCGATCGCGAGCAGCGTCCGGTGATGGTGTGGATCCACGGCGGCGCGTTCACGATCGGCTCGGGGTCCCAGAAGATGTACGAGCCGCTCCGGATCGTTCAGGGATCCGGCTTCGTCGTGGTGACGATCAACTATCGGCTCGGCGCCCTCGGCTTTCTGGGGCTCGGGCTCACGACTGCGGGTGCCACGAGCAATCCAGGACTGCTCGACCAGGTCGCCGCCCTCGAGTGGGTGAAGGCTAACATCGCCGGATTCGGTGGTGACCCCGACCGTGTCACGATCTTCGGTGAATCGGCGGGGGGGATGAGCGTCGGAACCTTGCTCGGGATGCCGAGCGCTCGGGGACTCTTTCGTGGCGCGATCGCGATGAGTGGCGCAGCCCATAGCGTGGCGACCGAGGAGGAGGCGAGAGAGGCCGTGGCGAGCTTCTGCGCCGATGCCGGCGTGCCGGCGGACGATCTGGAAGCGCTCCAACGGATTCCGGTCGAGGAGATTCTCGAGGCCCAGGAGCGCTGCGAGCAGCGGACGCGCGCCCGGGGAGGTGTTCTGCCCTTCCGCCCGGCCGTCTCGCCCGATTCCCTGCCGAGCCCTCCGATCGACGCGATCGCAGCGGGGATCTCGGTCGATGTCGATGTGATGGCGGGCTGTACCCGGGACGAGTGGAACCTCTTCGCGCTCCTCGATGGAACTCGCGGCCAGATCGACGGCGATCAACTTCTGACGCGGGTCGCGTCACGCCTGGGGCTGGCCGAAGGCGAAAAGGCGAAGGCCGCGGCGTTGATCGCAGGCTACCGCGCTTCATCGGGCGGTGAGCAGCTATCGCCCCTCGACCTCCTCAGTGCGATCGAGACCGACCGCACATTTCGCATTCCCGCGATCCGACTCGTCGAAGAGCAATCCCGCGCGGGCGGGTCGGCCTGGGCGTACTCGTTCGATTGGGAGTCTCCCATGTTGGATGGAAAGCTGGGGGCCTGTCATGGAATCGACGTGCCCTTCGTCTTCGGCGCCGTTGGGGGAAAGGCAGCGAGCGCCTTCGCGGGTGAGGGAAAGGATGCCGAAGCCCTGCGCGACGCCGTGATGCAGTCGTTCTTCGCCTTCACGAACAAGGGTGATCCCAACTGCCATCTTCTGCCCGACTGGCCGCGGTATGATGAGGAAGAACGATCGACGATGATCTTCGAAGCCCGGAGCCGGGTCGAGTGCGACCCCAAGGGCGCTCGCCGCGAGCTCTGGAAGGATCTGCTGTGAGGAGCTGCCGACGGACATGAACCGGCTTGAAATAACTTTCCTGGTACTCCTTGCGATTCTCTTCGAAGCCCCGTTTTCGCTGGCGGCCGAAGACGCCACCGGGCGGGGCCCGATCGGCGCTGAGACCGCGCGTGAGATCCTGCATCGCGCCTACACGAACCTCTACGCCGACGACTACATCCAGGAGCTCGAGCTCGTGAGCTCGTTCCGCGGCGGCCAGGAGATGTCCCGCACCCTGCAGATCACGCGCCGTCAGAGCGTGCGCCCCGGCAAGGCCCTTCTTCGCTTCACGAAGCCCCAGAAGATCCGCCGCGCCTCGGTCCTGATCCTCGAGCACGAGGATCTCTCGGACGAGCTCTTCCTCTATCTACCCGCTCTCAAGAAGACCAAGCGCCTCTCCTCCAGCCAGCGGGCCGACGCCTTCTTCGGGACCGACCTCAGCTACGAGGACGTCGAGCCCAAGCACGTGGACGACTTCGACGTCGATTCGGTGGGGATGGACGAGTATCGCGGGATTGCGTGCGAGCGGATCGAGCAACGCGCACGCCCACCCTTCGAGTCGCAGTACGAACGCATGGTCTCCTGCGTCGAGCGCGAGCGCGGGGTGATCCTGTGGATCGACTACTACCGCAGGGGAGAGGTGGCGAAGCGACTCGAAATCGACCCCGCCCAGGTGCGCCCCGTCGGAGATCGTTTCATCCCTTACGAGATCACGCTGACGACGCCCTCCCGGCGATCCCAGACCCGGGTTGTGACCCTCAGCTACGAAATCCGCAACGACATCCCGGACGAGATCTTCTCCACCTGGAACCTCGAATCCGGCACCGCCCCCCGAGACCGCCGCCGCGCCGGAACCCCCGAGCCCGCAACCCAGTAACCCATACCCACCCGACTCAACTCAAACCCCCGGCGAACCGCGCCAGACACTTCTGAAACCGAACCATAGTGATCCGCTGGAGAGGGAATGGCCAGTCAACTTCGTATTGAAATAGATCGGGAGGACGCTCTCGCTGACGCCCCCGCCTTCGTGACGATCTCCGGTGCCAATCCTGCGGAACGGATCACGCTTCATAGTCGGCTGGAGATGTCGCCCGGGGAGGTCTGGGAATCGGAACTGCGCTTCGTTGCCGATGAGCGCGGCCGTGTTGAACTCGCGACGGCGTCGCCGATCGGGGGACCCTATTCGGAGCCTCATCCGATGGGTTTCGTGTGGGCGATGTCCCAGACCAGGGCAGCCGAGCTGGCGCCGAAGCCCGCCCTGCGGTCGGCCCCGCCCCAGGAGATCGAGATCGAAGCCTTGGGCGAGAATGGGCAACGCGCCACGCGATCGTTGTCGAGGCGATACATCGGAGACGGCGTACGTCGACGCGAAATTCGCGAACAGGGACTGATCGCGACGCTCTTCGAGCCCGAAGGCTCGCGGCCGAATCCGGTCGTCGTGTGTTTGAGTGGATCCGAAGGAGGGCTCAACGAGAATCGGGCGGCGCTTTTCGCAGCGCATGGCTATTCGGCGCTAGCTCTTGCCTACTTCGGCGTCGAGCATCTCCCGGCAGGCGCGCGGGAAGTACCGCTCGAATACTTCAAGACGGCCTTCGACTATCTCGTGGACCAAGGAATTTGCTCGCCTGGGTCGATCGCGGTGGATGGAGCCTCCTATGGGGGGCAGCTGTCGCTTCTGCTCGGTGCGACCTTTCCGGAAGTCAGCTGTGTGATCGCGCAGGTCCCAAGCGGTTTGGTGCATTCGAGCGTCAACGCGGTCGGGGACTCCACGGTGACGTCGAGCTGGACCCACGCTGGCGAGCCACTGCCCTATGTGCTGTTCAGGCCTGAGCGCGTCGACTGGACTGCCGACGAGATCGCGCTGACGCCGGGCTATCTCGCGTGCCTCGAGTTCGAAGAGGAGGTGAAGGCAGCCACGATTCCGGTGGAGAAGACCTGCGGGCCGATTCTGATGTTGAGTGTCGAAGACGATCAGATGTGGCCGTCCAGGGAGTTCGCGGAGGTGTCGGAGGCGAGACTACGAGAGCACGATTTCCCGCACGACTTCGAGCACGTGTGTTACAAGGATGCGGGACACATGGCCGTGTTGACGCCCTATGTCCCGATCTATCTCCCGGCTCAGGTTCACCCGGTCATCGGTCGGATGTTCGCCTTTGGCGGGAACCTGCTCGCGAATCAAAAGGCTTCCGAAGATGCTTGGCGACGTTCCATTGCGCTATTGAATACGACCTTTCGTACTGGTTGAGGGTCGACGGTTCGAGCGCTCTCGTTGTTCGCCGCCAGGGGAGGATCGAGACGATGGTCGAGTATTCGAACCGCTCCGTCGCAAAGCTCGAACTCACATCATGGAGTTGGATTCGCCCGATGAGCTTCGAGTATGTGAGCCTGGGAAACGCCAAGATCCACGCGTCCAACGTCCGCAGAGCCACTGGCCGCCCGAGCCCGCCCGGCAACTCACCAGGCGAATTCAACTCGCAACAGGATCCATCAACTTCCGCCCCGCCGTAAACCCCCCATCCACCACCAACGAAGACCCCGTCACGAACGACGCATCACTCGAAACCAGAAAGAGCGCCGCGCTCGCCACCTCCTCCGGCTGTCCCGGCCTCCCCAACATGTGGGAGGCGACGAACTTGTCGCGGATCGACTTGAGCTCGTCCATCTTCAGCACCGCGGTGAGCGGTGTCTCGATCAGGCCGGGGCAGAGGCAGTTGACGCGAATGCCGAACTGACCGTAATCGACCGCCATGTTCTTCGTCAGCAGGATCACGCCGCCCTTCGATGCGTTGTAGGCAGCCTGGGACTCGAAGGCCTCCATTCCCTCGATGCTCGCCAGGTTGACGATGCTCCCCGAAGCACGCTCCACCATCCGGTTCACCACGTGCTTGGAGACGAGGAAGGTGCCCTTCAGGTTGATATCGAGGACACGATCCCACTCCTCGACCTCGAGCACTCCGACCGCCCCGCTCGTGCTCACGCCCGCGGCGTTGACGAGGCAGTCGATCTGGCCGAACTCCTCGATCGCGTCCGCGACCGCGGACTCGGCGTCGCCCTCGTTTCTCACATCTCCTTCGCGCCACAAGGTGCCGGGGGAGATGTCCACGACCGACTGCCAGCGATCATCGACGGGCTTGGCGATGTCGAAGCCGACGATGCGGGCCCCTTCCCGGGCGAAACGGTCGGCGCACGCAAGGCCAATGCCCGAGGCGGCGCCGGTTATGAATGCAACTTGCTCGTCGAGTCGTCCCATGGTTCTCCTCTTCTCGTCTCTGGGTTTGGGCTCAGCGCCGCTGGTTGGCTCAGCGCGGAGTGAACTTTCTCAGCTTCCGCTGCAGGCTCTGCCGGTGCAGACCGAGGCGCCGGGCAGCCTGGCTGATGTTACCCCCGCAGGCCTGCAGGACATACTCGATGTACTCGCGCTCGTGTCGATCGAGGCTCTGGAATTCGTCGGGAATCGCTATCTCGTCACCCTCGCTGCTCGTGCTCGTCAGCGCGTGCTCCAGCTCATCCATGTCGATGGGCTTGGTGAGGTATTGGACGGCACCGTTCTTCGTTGCCTGGACGGCGGTCGCGATGCTCGCGTAGCCGGTGAGGACGACGACCTGGGTGCTGGGCGATCGCTCCTTGATCATCGTGATCGCCTCGAGGCCGCTGTCCTGACGTAGACGAAGGTCCACCACGGCGTAGTCGAAGGGCTGGGGATCGATGGCCTGGAGCGAGGCGAGGTCGCCGACGCGTTCGACCCGGTAGCCACGATCGCGAAACTCGGTCGCCAGGGTCTCGGCGAAGCGATCGTCGTCCTCGACGATGAGCAGGGTTCGGAGCGGATCCTCCCCTGCCTCGTCGTTCTTGCCCAGTCGGATCTCGCTCATCGCGCGACCTCCACCCTATTTCAGCCCTCACCCTCACCCTGCCGGGATCCCACTACCTCGGGACCTCCGCCATCTCGGGACCCCCACTACCTCGGGACCTCCGCTATCTCGGGACCTCCACTATCTCGGGGCCTCCACTACGGGCGCAACCGTCGGTAGGGATATTCTAGCGACGGCTCCGCCCTGCTCCCGATCCTCGAGGGTGAATTCGGCTCCTATCGCTTCGGCGAGATTGTGGACGTAGTAGAGGCCCAGGCCGACGCCCTTCGGTTTGGTCGTCACGAAGGGCTCGCCCAGGTGCTTGCGCACGACCTCGGGCCAACCCGATCCGCGGTCGAGTACGGCGATTTCGACTCGTCCCACCCGGCTACTCACGATCACCTCGACCTCGCCTTCACCCGGGGTCGCTTCGCGGGCGTTGTCGATCAGATTCAGGATCGCGTGGGAGAAGGCGATCTCGGGTATCAGGGCTCGTCCCGGCCCACGTCCGAGCGCGGCGAAGCTGATCTTCGATCGAGTCGCCTCGGCGGCGCTGTCGCAGATTCGCTCGACCAGCTCCGCGACCTCGACTGCCTCGAGGTTCAGGCCCTCGGGCTCGAGTTGGGAGCCCGTCATGCGGCGCAGGATCTCCTCGCAGCGATCGAGCGCCTCGGCCGCCATCGTGAGATCCGAGTCCCTTTCGAGATCCCGGGTGCGGCCGAGCCGGGAGAGCTTGAGCTTGGCGGTATTGAGGGGTGTGGCGAATTCGTGGGAGAGGCCCGCCGCCAGGGCCCCGACCGCGCGCAACCGATCGATGCGTGTCTTGCGTTCGCTCAAGAGCTGGAAGTGGGCCTCGAGGGCGTCGAGTGTTCGGGAGAGCCAGGCGGTGAGAATCCAGAACGCTCCCGCCACTGCGAGCTGGGCTGGGAAGAGCAGGCGTGCCGGGAGCAGCGCGTTCTCGAGGCCGGGAGGAATGTGGGCATAGGCCTGGTTGAGCCCGACGCAGCCGAGCACGATCGCGAAGAGGAAGAGGCTCAAGCGACCCTCGAGGAGCAGCGCCCCGAGGCCCGTATGTACGAAGAGGATCGGGAGCAGGGGGTTCCAGGCGCCGCCCGTCATCCACAGCAGAGCGGTGAGGCCGGCGACATCTGCGACCAGCTGGGCGAAGACGTGAGCCCGATGGGCCAGGGGCCGGTGGCGCAGGGAGTACCAGGTGAGGATGTTGAGCAGGGCCAGCGCGGCGACGACGGCGAGAAACGCCGGAAGCAGGCGCTCCTCGAGTACCTCGAACTCGAGGGCGGGAACGATCGAGAGTAGCTGGGCCGCCAGAGCGATCCAACGCAGCCGCACGATCCACTCCAGCTTGCCTGCGCTCTGCGAGAGATCGGTCGCGATCGGAGGTGCAAAGAATGAGCGTAACGTCTCGAGCATGTTCCGCCCGGGTTGGGGTTCGCGCGCGGGAAGGAGATAGGATAGCGGAGGCGGGTAAACCGAGAAGGCGGGTAAACGGAGAAGGCAGATCCGAGCCCTCGCCCCGGCCGGGCGCGCTTTCGGTAACATGAGGAGCCCAGCAACCCTCAGCTCC
>CBDUYG010000026.1:0-15893 GCA_965371385.1 uncultured Myxococcales bacterium
GATGGATCCGCGCGATGACGGCGCCATCATCAAGATGGTCGAGGCGTTCCTCGCCGAGCGCTAGCCCGTATTGCGTGCCGAGCGCGGGACGGACCCGATCAGTACCCGACCGTCGTGTAGTCGATGCCGAACTTCATGTAGAGACAGCATGGGGTCTCGATATCGACCAGGGCCGGGGCGCGATCCACCGGATCGAAGAGCGGATCGAGGTCGGCCTCGAAGGGAATCAGCAGCAACCCGGGAACCAGTTCGAGACATCCCGTGATGGCGCGCAGGCCGCCGCCACCCATCCCGACGCCCGTGGTCCAGATGTAGCCCGGAACCGCAAAGATGACGCGAACCGCGACGCTGTCATCGACGTCCATCATCTTCCGGGTCAGATTGATCGCCGTGGTCACCGGCGAGAGCGCCATGTCGAAGGGCCCCCAGAGGATGTTGCTGACCGAGCGCTTGAGAGTCTCGGTCGAGGCGCTGGCGGGGGTGGTCGAAGTGACGATCAGGGCGACCGCCAACATTCCGATCAGACCCTTCCAGGCGCTGCTTCGAAGCACGCCGGTCACGCACAATCCTTCCCGAGTCGTCGCAGTCAATCCTTCCCCCCTCGATTCGAACTCGAACGATTCGAACAATCCGGTCACCCCTCGTCGTTCACGATTCATTGCTTCGCGATCCGGCCCGCTCGCTCCGTGTCCGTCGCACGGGACTGACGGCCGCTGGATCGGCATGTTCAGGCTAGATTGAACGCGAGCTTCTTGTCAAGCGATCTTCGCTCCCCCATCGAATCCGTGCCCACGCTCAGGGGATCGCCCCAGGAGCCATCTGCCATCTCTTCTCTCACACGTTCCAGCCGCTATTCTTGCTGCCCCTCGAGCCTTCAACCCCACGGAATCCGATGAGCCACCCAGAGCCCCTCCCCATCGTCGCCATCGTCGGGCGTCCCAACGTCGGAAAGTCGCGACTCTTCAACCGCTACGCCGGCCACAATCGTGCTCTGGTGCAGAACCAGCCCGGAATCACGCGGGACCGCATCGCCGAGGAGATCACGGTTTCGGGGCGCCGGATCCTGCTGGTCGATACAGCCGGGCTCGATCCCGAGCCGGATGCTCAGCTCTCCCTCGAAAGCCAGGTCCAGGCCCAGGCTCGCTCGGCAGTCGATCGCGCGGACGCGATTCTCTTCGTGGTGGACGGCCAGGTGGGGCTGCTTCCCGAGGACGAGGCAATCGCTCGCATACTGCGGCGCACCGAGTCTCCCCTGTGCCTGGCGGTCAACAAGATCGACATTCCCGAGCATGAGGATCGAGTCCACGAGTTCCATCGCCTCGGATTCGCCTCGACCTGGGGAGTCTCGGCGGAGCACGGCCGCGGCGCGTTCGACGCCCTCGAAGACCTCGTGGCGGCGCTGCCCGAGGAGCCCGAATCCGACTCCTTCGACGCTGGCGCGGATCCAGGGCGGATTCTCACGCTGCCGTCCGGCGATGCCGTTCCGGACTACTCCGAGACTCCGGTCGACGGCGACTTCGGCGTGGACGAGGCGAAACCGTCCCTGCTGAGGCGCGACGTCGAGCAGGACGAGCTGCGAGTTGCGGTCGTGGGTCGGCCGAACGTCGGAAAGAGCTCGCTCGTCAATCGGCTGCTGGGAGAGGAGAGGGTGGTGGTCTCCGATATCCCCGGCACCACGCGCGATGCCATCGACACCTGGCTGGAGGTGGACGGGAGCGCCTTCGTGCTCGTCGACACCGCGGGTCTGCGGCGTCCGGGGCGGCGCGATCAGAGAGTAGAGCGGGCGAGCGCCCTGATGACCGTGCGCTCCCTGGAGCGCGCAGACACGGCGTTGCTGCTGATCGACGCCTCCGAGGGCTTCACCGACCAGGACGCGCACGTCGCCAGCCTGGTTCGCGATCGAGGTTGCGCGGCGGTCGTGCTGGCCAACAAATGGGACCAGGTGCCGGCGGAGAGAGGCGAGGAGGTCGTCGATGCCGTGAAGCATGGGCTGCGTTTCATGTCCGACGTTCCCGTGCTCTCGATCTCGGCACTCACCGGCGCCCGCATCACCCGGGTCTTTCCAGCGCTTCTGAAGGTGGCCGCGGCCGGACGCGAGCGAATCCCGACTCCCGAGCTCAACCGCTGGCTCCAGGAGACCGTTCGCCGCCACGAGCCCAAGCTGGCTCGCAAGGCCAATCAGGTGCGCCGGCCGATCAAGTTCTTCTACGCGGTGCAGACAGGGGTCCGGCCGCCCACATTCACCTTCTTCTGCACTCAAGCCAATTCCATCCAGACCAGCTATCGGCGGTACCTCGAGAACCGCCTGCGCGAGCGATTCGGCTTCGACGGGACGCCGATACGTCTGCAGATGCGCAACCGGGCCCGCTGAAAACCCCAGCCCCGGGGCCAGCTGCATGAATTTGATTCTCTGACGAAAGACGCACCAGAATCGTCGCGCTCCGCCCAGTCTCGGATACACTCCGCGGCCGATCAGAGGCAGGGTTTCTGCGACAGGGCAGGGAGAGAGGCCGGAAAGAGCGGCGGCTCGCCTCGGAGCCGTTGGCGGGAAGCGACAGGGGGCGAGCGAGAAAAGTGGCAGTCGCAAAGAAGAAGAAGCAGCACCACAAGCCCGAGTCGGCGGCTGCAACGCTGGAGGAGATCGAGTCGATCGGGGATCGGATCGCCGACTGGGTCGCGCAGAACCCGGTGCCGATCCTGGGCACCGGCGCAGCCGTGCTGGCGCTCGCAGGTGGTGTGGGGCTCTACCATACCCAGCGCGAATCGGCGCTCGAGGCCGGCTCGGTGGCTTTTGCGAAGGTGAGACTCGACTACCGCGAGGCCATGGGGGCCTCCCCGAATGCCTTCACGATTCCCGAGCCCGCCAATCCCAAGCTCGGGCAGGAGATCCGCGAGGAGTACGTCGGGCGCTTCGACGCTGTGGCCGAAGAGTATTCCGGTACCTCGACTGCGACCCTGGCGCTGCTGGCAGCGGGAGGTCTCCAACAGGAGATCGGTGACTACGAGAAGGCCATCGAGACCTGGGGGGAAGCGCTACCCAACATCTCCGGCGATGATGCGATGCGGGGCATCGTGCTGGAGCGAATCGCCGGCGCCCAGGAACAGCTGGGCGATTTCGCCGGAGCGGCCCAGAGCCACGCCGAGGCGGCGGAGATCCTGAGCTACCCCCTGCGTTACACGGCACTGGTGAACGCAGCTCGCTGCCTCGCTGAGGACGGCGATATCGAGGCGGCAATCGCCGCCTACGACCGGGTCGAGCGCGAGAGCCCGGGCCTCAACATTGCTCCCCATACCGAGGCACGCTTGAGGGAGCTGCGGGCAGCGCAGTCCCTCTGACGAGGCACGCCGGCTCGTCCGCCGGATTCGGCGACCTGAGGCCCCGATACCAACCGCCGACCGGATCCCCGGCGAATGCCCCCGCAAGTGGAGCAACCAACGCCCGATATCACCCCCTGATCCTCGTGGTTGAAGTCCACGAACGGCGTCCCAGCAGGCCCAACAACAGCGAGCCGAATCTGGCTGCTGCTTCCCTCCGCTGCAGGTGAAGCGGCTCCGACCGTGGGTTGGGGACATTCCGGAACCCGGGAGATGCCGAGCGGCCATCCGGAATTTTCTCAAATAGAACGTCCGATAAGATATATTATGTCAAATAGAAGATTGAGAGCGATACCAGTGGACTGCCTCCTACAAACGCCTCAGATCCCACACGGATCTCCCGCCCCACGCAATTCCAACAAAAAGCCCCTTTTCCTGTCTTGGCTTGGTGTGCTATCCCGCGCGAAACTGTCGTGACTGGTTCCGGCGCTCGTCGTCGGATCAACACCGGGATGAGATGTCGAGCCTGAACGCCGCCAGACAGAATTCCATCGAAGATCTGCGCGAGACCTTCTCGGCGCTTGGACAGGAACACGTCTTTCGCTTCTGGGACTCGCTCGCTCCCGACGAGCGTGTCGATCTCGCGAATCAGGCCCAGATCATCGCGCCCCAGCTCGCCGAGCTGGCGAGCGCCCATCGCCGGGCTCTGGCCGAAACGGACGGCGTCAAGACGGCCGTCGACGTCTCTCCGATCCACGCCATCGCACTCCCCGAGAGCGCCGCCGAGCTCCGACGCCACGCCGAGGCCCGGCAGCGCGGCGAGGCGCTGATCGAGGCCGGGAGGCTGGCCGTCTTCGTGGTTGCCGGTGGCCAGGGAACCCGGCTCGGCTTCGACGGCCCCAAGGGCGCCTACCCGGTCGGCCCGATCACGGATCGCAGCCTCTTCGAGATCCAAGCCCAGAAAATCCGCCGATTGACCCGCATCGCGGGCAATCCAGTCCCCTGGTACGTGATGACGAGCGACGCCACGGACACCCCGACACGAGAATTTTTCGAGCGCGAATTCTATTTTGGGATCGATCCGGACGATGTGTTCATTTTTCCACAATCGATGGTTCCGGCATATGATTTCGAGGGACGAATCATGCTCGAAACGCCCTCCCGCATCGCCCAGAGCCCCAATGGCCACGGCGGCGCCCTCACCGCGCTGGCGGATTCGGAAGCCCTGGACGATATGGAGAGTCGCGGGATCGACCGGATCTTCTACTACCAGGTCGACAACCCGCTGGTAAAGATCGGCGATCCGGTGTATCTGGGTTTTCACGAGGAGTCGGGCTCGGAGATGTCCTGCAAGGTGGTCCGCAAGCGCGATCCTCACGAGAAGGTCGGAGTGGTGGCGCGGCTGGATGGCTCGGTGGGAATCATCGAGTACACGGAGCTGGGCGACGAGCAGCGATTCGAGCGGGACGCCGAGGGCAGATTGGTCTACTGGGCGGGAAACATCGCGATCCACGTATTGAACACGGATTTCGTGCGCCGGGTCGCCGAGACCGCCGCTTCCCGCCTGCCCTACCATCTCTCCGCCAAGAAGATTCCGACCGTGAGCGCTGACGGCACTCCCCTCCAACCGGACGAGCCAAACGGTCACAAGCTCGAGCGATTCGTCTTCGATGCCCTCTCGGTGGCGGGCGGGGTCAGCGTCCTCGAGGTCGACGCCTCGAAAGAGTTTTCTCCGATCAAGAATGCCTCAGGAAGCAATTCACCCGAATCTTCGCGACATGATCTAACCGCCCTATACCGGCAGTGGCTCAGCGTAAGCGACATCGAACTCCCCCCCAGCCTCGAGACGATCGAGATCGACCACTCCTTCATCGATGGTCCGGAGGACGCAATGGCAACGGGGTATCGCACCCTCGCAGACGCCGGCGACGTCATCCGGGTCGCACAGGGATGAGCTCATGAGCCCCAAGAAGAAAGCCGCCAGGAACAAGAAGAAGCCCGTCGCCCGGAAGGCCGCGAAGAAGACGCCGGCCGCCACGACTCCCGCCAAGAAGAAGGCCGCCGAGGCGACCAAGAAGGCCGCGGCGGCGAAGAAGGTCGAGGCGGCGAAGAAGGTCGAGGCGGCCAGGAAGGCGGCGGCCAAGAAGAAGGAAATCGCCGCGAAGAAGGCCGAGGCCGCGAAGAAGGCGGCGGCCAAGAAGAAGGAGATGGCCGCCAGGAAGGCAGAGATGGCGAAGACGGCCGCTGCCCGGAAGAAGGAAGTGGCCGCAAAGAAGGCGGCGGCCAAGAAGGCAGCGACCGTCAAGAAGGCCGAAGCCAGGAAGAAGGCCGCCGCAAAGAAGGCCGAAGCCAGGGCGAAGGCCGCCGCAAAGAAGGCAGCGGCCTTGGAGAGGAAGAAGGCTGCAGCGGCCAGGCAGGCAGCAGCGAAGAAGGCAGCGGCCGAGAAGAAGGCCGCCGCAAAGGCCAAGAAGGAGGCCAGGGAGAAGGAAGCCGCGGCGAAGAAGGCCGCGGCCCTCGCGGCAAAGAAGGCGGAAGAGGAGAAGGCCCCTCCCCCGCGCAAACGCGGCAAGGCGTCCCCGACCGGTCCCCAGCATCCCAAGCTCGGCTACAAGTGGGAATGCTTCAGCTGCCAGGCCAAGTTCTACGATCTCAACAAGGAAGATCCCGTCTGTCCCAAATGCGGAGAGGATCAGCGGGACAAGCCCAAGAACGCTCCCAAGACCGCCACGCCGAAGGCCAAGAAGAAGCCAGCGGTGCGCCCGATGGTTCCGATCTACGACGACGACGAGGACAGCGCGAAGGCGACCAGCGAGGAGGAGCACGAGCTCGGTGGGCGCAAGCCACCGACTTCCGCGGCGGATTTTTTCGACGATGCCGCCGAAGCGACGGGACACGACGATGAAGACGTCGAGACCGGGGCCCAGCCCGCGAATCAGGCGACGGATCCGAAACCAAGCGGCTCGAAGGGATAGCTTCCCCGATCGATCGGGTTCGGCTCCGGCCTCAGATGTTCGTGAGCCGCTTCACGTGCAGCATCCAGTCGTCCGAGCCCCCGCGAAAGCTCTGCTCCTCACGGATCTCTCGCACCCGGGCGTCCCGCTCGGCCACCTCCGCGGTGGCAATTCGGATCTGCTCCCCCTGCCTCTGTACCCGCTCGAATTCGCCGATCCTCTCGTCGATGAGACCGTTGACCCGGCGCGCACCCGTTCGCCGGCCCAGCGCAACCCGGTACTTCTGCTCGAGGCGCACGGCATCCTGCTCGTAGGCCTCGAGGAGCTGGTCGAGCGCTTCGTCGCTGTAGCCCTTGAAGGGACGCGATCCCTGCTGCTCGGATTCGAGCTTCAGGTTCCGCTGATAGTTCCAGGCCCCGCCGCACATCATCGCTGTCAGGAGAACCAACAGGACGAGGATCGAACCGCCCTTCCCGCCCTCGCCCTTTGCCTTCCGCCCCATGTCGGCTCCCTTCGCATGTTCCGCGCATCATCAAGCTGACTTCGGGGATGGATGGGTTCCCCGTCTCGCTCGTATCGGCCGAATCGAGCAGTCAGGACAGCGTTTTCGGCACTGAACGAGCGTCGTGCCGGGGGCCCCATCACGAGGCGGCAAGGAAAGCTCGCAAGCGCCCCTCGATGCGGGTTGGCGGGCGCTCTTGATCGGGTTTTACCCGGACGGAGTGCGATCTCAGTAGAGAAGGCGATATACGTGCATGCTGCGTAGCACGCGCTTCACATAGCCCCGGGTCTGGTCGTAGGGGATCGCTTCCACCCACTCGTCGTCCTCGCCTGGAGCGTCGACTCCCAGCCATCCCGCAACCGCTTTCGGGCCGGCGTTATAGCTCGCGATCGACGCCGAGAGCCGGCCATCGAAGCGCCGACTCAGCTCCGCGAGATAGTGGGCGCCGAGCCGGATGTTGGTGCTCGGCACGAAGAGGTCGTCCGCATCGAAGCCCTCTTCGCCGAGAGATCGGGCCAGGCGCTCGCCCGTCGGGATCATGATCTGCAGTAGCCCGCGCGCTCCCGAGGTCGAGAGCACCCTGGGCCGGTAGCCGCTCTCCTCGCGCATGATCGCAAATACGAGCGCCGGCTCGACGCTCTGGGGGGATGAAGTCGAGAGACGCACATCCTCGGCATAGGCGTCGGGCCAGGCGAGCCACCAGAGTTCTTCCAGCTGGGCGACCGGCCCGCGGGACAGCTCCTCCGCATAGCTTCCGATGATGAGGCGCTGGGCTTCGTGGTATTGCGCCGCCTCGCTGAAGAGCTGGGCGAGGGCCAGTCGGTCCGCGAGTCCTTTTGCCTTGATTGCCTCGTAACGCAGCTCGTCCGCCGCCTCCTTCCAGAGCCCTGCGGCCAGCAGGATTCGCGGGCGAGCCAGGTCCTCGGGCGTCAGCTCGCTCACACCCCGATCGAGCGGCTCGGGCATGGCGCGCTCGCCCGTAGGTACCGCCCGGGTGCGGGCGCGCCAGCCGTAGTAGGAGAGCGGAAATTCTTCGGCCATCGCAGTGAACTCGGCCTGCGCCTCCGCGCGCCCCAACCGCTCCAGGCTACGGGCCCGCCAATAGCGGGTGCGCAGGCGATCGATGGGGTTCGCCTGCTGATCGATCAGGTGATCGAATTGGGCCAGGGCCCGCTCGTCGTTGCCGCTGCGGAACGCGGCCCAGCCGAGACGCCAGAGTGCCGCCCGGCTGAGGCCCGGCGAGATGCGATTGCGCGCCACCCTGGTGAAGTTCCTCTCGGCCCTCTCGTGCTTGCTTCGCCCGTCGAGTAGCAGCCCCGCCAGATACAGGGCGCGGATTCCGATCTCCCCCCTCGAGCGCTCGGCCAGGGCCTCGAACTCATCGACCGCCTCATAGACCTGATCCGCCCGGGCCATGGATCGCGCCCTCCAGAGGGGAACGTCGTCGTGCTGGGGCAGTGCCGTGAAGGCAGCGACCGCCTGGCCGTAACGCCGCAGGCGAAAGAGCACGTGAGCGCGCTGCTTGCGGGCTCGATCGGCCTCGGACCTCTTCAGCCCGAGCTCCAGGGAGTGATCGTAGGCCGCGAGAGCCGATTCGTTGTGACGGACGCGGACCAGCTTGTCGGCGTGCTTTCTCCAGTCGTGGGCGCTGCGCCCGCCGGCCCCGGGCTTGCTCTCGAGCCTCTCCAGCTCAGCCGCCGCGGCCGCGGCCTGCTCGCTGCCCGCATGGTCGATCCAGATCTTGCGGTAGGTCTCGAGGGCCTTCGCGTCCTGGTCGCTGCGCTGATACGACTCGGCCAGGGCCAGGCGAAGCCGCGCCTGCCGCTCGCCGTCCCGGGTCTGCTCGATTCCGACTCCCCAGGCGGCCTGAGCCCCGGCCTCGTCCCCGAGCTCGGTTCTTGCGCGACCGAGCAGCTCGTAGAGATCCGACCTCAAAGGAGAGCGAGCACGCGCCTCGAGCGCGCGCAGGCAGCTGGCCGCTGCCTCTGCTGCCTGCCCCCCCTCCAGCAGGAGCTCGGCTCGCAGATACTCGGCATGGTCGGAGAGGATCGGATGGCGGGCTGCGACCTCGGCCAGGGCCTTGGCGGCCTCGCGGGTCCGCCCGGCGGATCGTAGATCGAGCGCCCCACGCAGGGCCCTGATCGGAGCTTCGAGGGACAGCGCCGATCGGGCGTCGGCCGTCGCGCCCCCTCGCGACTTCGACGTGCGGCGCGACTCGGCGGGACCGGGATCCCAGACGACCAGGCACGCGATCACCAGGAGCCCCGTCGCGGCTCGCATCCCCAGGCGTCCCGGCGCACGTGCGCCGGCCGCAGATCCTCGCTTCCTTCCCTCCATTGAGGGACAGTCTGCGAGAGGAGGTCTTCGTGTCAATTCCGAACGGTTCAATGGGCTTCTCGTTGCTCTCGCTCTTCTCGTGCTCTTCGTTGTTGGAGCCGTGGTCGTCGGTTAGGGTTCCCGCGCCTTGAACCCCTACCCCCTCCGCATCGACCGAATTTCCCGGGGCATGAACGCGTTCTCGCTCCTCGCCGCGCTCGTGCTGCACATCGGCTGCTCAGAGCAGCCCGCGAGCCCCCCTGTTTCGACTCGCGGGCCCGAGGTCGTGGGCACGACGAACGAGCTTCCGAAGCAGGAAGCGCTGCAAGACCCGCTGACTCCGGAGCTCGAGCTTACTCCCCGGCCCCGCTATCGCGGGCTCTGGGTGCTCTGCGAAGGCTCACGTCGGGTTCTCGAGGATCCCCAGCGCGTCCGCGAGCTGGTCGAGCATGCCCGGGCGATGGCAGTCAGCGACCTCTTCGTGCAGGTGTATCGCGGTGGACGAGCCTGGTTCGATTCGAGCCTGGCGGACCCTGGCCCCTATCGAGCCATGCTCGAGGCCCAGGGCGGCGATCCATTGACTGAGTTGATCGAGCAGGCCCATGCAGGTGGTCTGCGCGTTCACGCCTGGGTAAACGTGCTCTCGCTCAGTCACAACCGCAATGCGCCGATCATCAAGGAGCTGGGCCGCGAGGTCGTGCATGTCGACAGTCGGGGCCGCAGCATCCTCGACTATCCGCCGGGTCTCGATCTGCCGGAGCCCGACTCCCAGTGGTATCGCGCGGGCACGCCGGGCGTCTATCTCGATCCCGGCGCACCGGGCGTTTCCGAGCGCCTGGTGGCGACCTTTCGCGAGTTGGTGAGCCGCTATCCCGGCCTCGACGGCCTGCATCTCGACTACATCCGCTACCCCGGCGTCCTGCCCTTCGTGCCCGGCTCCCGCTTCGGAGTCGGCCTCGACTTCGGCTATGGAGCCGCTACCCGAGAGCGCTTTCGCCGGGAGACGGGCCTGCGCGGCCCCTTCTCCGACCCCCAGGAGCCGGATCCAACGCGCATCGTCAACTCCAGCCGCTGGGACGCATGGCGCCGCGAGAAGGTAAGCCGGCTCGTCAGCGAGATCGCGGGGATGTCGGAGTCGGTCCATCCGGGCCTGCGAATCTCGGCCGCAGTCATTCCCTACGTCGATCGTGCCTACCTCAGCCTGGGCCAGGACTGGCGCCGTTGGCTCGAGGACGGAAGCGTCGATTTCATCGTTCCCATGATCTACACGACGGACGACCGACTCTTCCGCTACCAGGTGGCGTCGTTCGGAAGGAGCGCCCATGCCGAGCGGATCTGGGCCGGGGTTGGGGTCTGGCTCTTCGCCGACGCACCCGGAAGAGCCCGCAAGCAGCTCGAGATCGCCCGGGAGACCGACGTCGCCGGCGATGCCCTCTTCTCCTACGACTCGATCGCAGACGCGCCGGGCTCGCTCGAGCACCCCGGACTCCTGAGCGCCCTGTCCGCAGCGGAGGGAGCTTCCGGTGCCGATTGAGGAAGTCCATCCGACCCCTCGCCCGGCTTCCCCGCGCACTTCGTCGCACTCGCCCCAGGACGCCGGAGATTCGGCCGTGCTGAGCGAACTCGATGCATTCGACTACCAGCTCCCCGACGACCGGATCGCCCAGCACCCCGCCCAGCAGCGAGATCAGGCCCGGCTTCTGGTGCTCGATCGCGCGAGCTCCGCAGACTCCTTCGAGCACGCCCGAGTGCGAGATCTCGCTTCGCGGCTGCAGGAGGGAGATCTGCTCGTCGTCAATGCGACTCGGGTGCTGCCCGCGCGACTGCGCGGCCGACGCCAGAGCGGGGGCGCCGCGGAGGCACTGCTGCTCGGTCCGGCGAACCCGGACGATTCGGGCGCGGGCGGCCTCGCGATGCGAGCCCTCGTCCGGATCAGCGGTCGGGTCCGACCAGGAATCCGCTTTACATTCGGACCGGAAGACTCGGCCATCAAAGCGGAAATAACGGCTCTGTGCGAGCGAGGCGAGGTCGTCCTCTCGTTCCCTCCCGGAGTCTCTCCCTATTCGGTCGGAGAGCCCCCCCTGCCCCCCTACATTCGCCGCAGAGCGGCCACGGATCCAACCACCCGGGAAGAGGACCAGGAGCGCTACCAGACGATCTACGCCCACGTACCTGGAGCGATCGCCGCCCCCACCGCCGGCCTCCACTTCAGCGAGACGCTCTTTCACGAGCTGGAGCAGCGCGGGGTCGAACGCGCCGAGGTCGTGCTCCACGTCGGGCCCGGAACCTTTCGTCCGCTCGACGCCGAGGCCCTGCGCACGGGCCGGCTCCACCAAGAGGTCTTCGAGCTTCCGGAGGCGACCGCCGATGCGATCGCGCGCACGCGAACCCGAGGCGGCCGGGTGGTGGCGGTCGGGACGACGAGCGTGCGCGTCCTGGAATCCAATGCCGACATTGCCGGCGGGGCACGCGGAGTACGCCCGGGGCGTGGCACAACGGACCTCTTCCTGAAGCCCGGCGCACGCTTCCAGGTCGTCGACGCCCTGCTCACCAACTTTCACCTGCCGCGCTCTTCCCTGCTCCTGCTCGTGGCCGCCTTTGCGGGGCGCGAGCGCGTGCTCGCCGCCTACCGCGAGGCCCTCGCCCGGGACTACCGGTTCTTCTCCTACGGCGACGCGATGCTGATCCTGTGAGGCTGCGATGAAGCCCGACGGATTCCGATTCGAGGTTCGCGAGCGCGACGCAGATTCGCGCTGCGCACGGCTCACGACGCCTCACGGAACCATCGAGACCCCCGCATTCATGAGCGTCGCGACCTTCGGCGCGGTGCGCGGCGTCGCGGCTCACGACCTCGAGGCCCTCGGCGCGCAGATCCTGCTCGCCAACACCTATCACCTCCACGAGCGCCCCGGCGAGCAGATCGTGCGCGAGCAGGGAGGCCTGCACGGCTTCACGGGCTGGAGCGGACCCTGGCTCACGGACAGCGGAGGCTTCCAAGTCACCTCACTGGCCCATCGACTGAAGCTCGACGAGGAGGGGGTCACCTTCTCTTCCCCGCTCGACGGAAAGCGCCGGCTCCTCACCCCGGAGAAGGTCATCGCGATCCAGGAGGCCCTGGGGACCGACATCGCGATGGTGCTGGACGTCTGCCAGCCTCCCGTCGAGCAAGAGGGGAAAGGCCGGAAAGGCCGGAAAGGCAATGACGACGAGGAGAGGGAGGCTCAGGCTTGCGAAACGGCCTCGTCCGGCTCCCTCGATCTGGAGCGCCGCCTCGAGTCCGCGGTCGATCGAACCCTGCGCTGGGCCGAGCGCAGCCGCCAGGCGCGGGAGCGGCCAGACCAGGCGGTCTTCGGAATCATCCAGGGAGGCGCCTTCCCCGAGCTGCGTCGGCGCAGCGCCGGGGCGACGGCCGCGATCGGATTCGACGGCTATGCCCACGGTGGGCTGGGGCTGGGCGAGACTCCGGAGGAGCGTCGGGAGGTGATCCGTCTGGCCCACGCGCAGATCCCCGCGGATGTCCCGCGCTACCTCATGGGGATCGGCAAGCCGAGAGACATCGTCGATGCAATCGCCTGCGGGGTGGATCTATTCGATTGTGTAATCCCGACTCGCAATGCCCGCCACGGCCTGCTCTATACCAGTCGAGGCGTCCTGCGAGTGCGCAACGCCCGCTTCAAGAACGACCCTTCGCCGATCGACGAGGCCTGCGACTGCCCCACCTGTGCCCGCTATTCACGGGCCTATCTGCGCCACCTGCTCCACACCGGTGAGGCTCTGGGGGCCCGCCTCGCGACCCTCCACAACCTGCGCTTCTACCTGCATCTGATGGAAGAGTCCCGCCGGCACATCGCTGCGGGAAGCTTTGCGGGGTTTCGGGCCGCGGTCGCGGAGCTCGACGAGAAGCCGGCCGACTGATCTCGCCCTCCCCTGCTTCCCCCGGCGGGAGCATCTTCCTACTCTGCGCCCTTGTCTGCTCAAGGCTTTCGACCTCGCTTCCGATGCAGGTCACGATGAATCCATTCGATCACAAGGGAACCTCGGACCAGGCGTTGCGGATGAGACGCATGGCGACGCTCGAAGGAATTTTCGGCGTTCTGCTGGCGGTGGGCCTGTGCCTCGGCCTCTATCTCCGGGTCGGAAGCCTGTGGGCCTCGGGAGCTGCCGCGATCTCCTGTGCGGCGGTCCTTGGCGTTCGCTCCCGGCGCCGCATCGACGGCTATCTCGCTGCCCTGGACGAGGTTCTAGAAGCCTCGCAGGCCGTGGCCAGGGGAGAATCCTTCGAGGGCATCGATCCCGCGCGCCTCGGAGCGTTCGCCGAGGTGGGAATGGGCTTCAACTCGCTGCTCTCGACCATGGGTGGCATATCGACGCGAGTCGTTCAGGTGCTCTCGCAGATGGAGGACCTCCCCTCGCGCGCCTCGCTCACGATGCGGGAGATTCAGCAGAGCGCCGACCGTCAGGAAGAGGCCGTCGAGGAGACCGCCGCCCTGCTCTCGAGCATGAAGAGCTCCATGCGGGGCGTTCACGAACGGGTGGAGAACCTGATTCGCGCCGCCGAGGAGTCGTCCTCATCCATCCTCGAAATGGGGAGCAGCGTCGATGAGGTCGCTCGCACCGCCGCATCCCTGCACGAATCCGCCGAAGCCTCTACGAGCTCGGTGACCGAGATCGGGACTGCGATTCGCCAGGTCGCGACCGCCGCCGAGCAGGTCGAGATCTTCGCGGCGGAGACGGCCGCTTCGATGGTGGAGATGGACCGCACCCTGCGCGAGGTGGGGGAGCACGTCGAAGGCGCCTCCAGCCTCACCCAGGAGGTGAGTGCGGGAGCCGAGAGTGGCGCCAAAGCGGTGACGGAGACGATCCGCGACATCGAGCTGATCCACCAGCGCACCAGCGAGGCGCGAAACGGGCTCGAGCAGCTCGTCTCTCGCATCTCCCAGGTCGGGAAAATCCTCGACGTGATCGGTGAGATCAATGACGAGACGAAGCTGCTCTCGCTCAACGCGGCCATCATCGCCGCCCAGGCGGGCGAGCAGGGACGCGCCTTCCTCGTGGTGGCCAACCACGTAAAGGATCTCGCTCGGCGCACCACCACGAGCACCGAGGAAATCTCGACCCTGATCGGCGCGATTCAGCAGGATTCGGACTCCGCCGTCGAGTCGATGGGATCGGGGATCGAGGCGATCGAGCAAGGGGTGAGTCGCTCCCGGGTCGCGGGCGAGGCGCTCCAGAACATTCTCGAGCTGTCGGGTCTCGCGAACGCCAGGGTGGGAGAGATCTCCCGGGCGGCGAGCCAACAGATCCGCACCTCGGGCGCCGTCGCCGAGGCGGCCCAGAGCACCTCGGACCAGGTGCGGCAGATTTCGAGCGCAATGGCGGCCCAGACCCAGGCCAGCGACCAGGTGCTCGAAAGCTCTCAGGCGGCCCTCGACCTCTGCCGCCACGTGCACCGCTCCACCGACGAGCAGCGTGAGACCGGCCGGTACATCACCGAGAGTGTCAACGCGATCAGCGAAATGACCCGAGGGATCCAGGCCAGCGCCGAGGTGCACGACGCCGCCGCCCAGGAGGTCTCGAACGCAGTGAACCGCCTGCTCGAAAACGCCAGGGGGAGCGGCCAGAAGGTCCCGGAGGTCCGCGACTGGCTAGAGCAGATGAGCCAGAGCGCACGCAACCTGAGCGACGAGCTCTCGCAGCTTCGCGCCCCATCCGAAGAAGAAGCCTGACTTCGTCCCGCGCCGACTGCAATTCTCTAATGCCCCCCCTTCCCCGGGCCGATAAATTCAATCAGCGCACAGCGCTGCAGATTCACCTGCTCGTTGCTGGTGGACCAGAGGAGGGAATGACCATGGCCGGATCGACATTTCGCATCACAACAATGCTCCTGGGGCTCTGCGTACTCATGAGCCAGCTGGGCTGCGCCTTCGGAGAGATCTACTGGGACGACCCGCTGAAGCGGGAGTATTCCCTCAGCGAGATCCAGAAGCTGTACACGCACTACCTCCGCTTCGGGAACGTCAAGGCCGCTGCGCGCTTCGTCGATCCCGAAATGGAGGACGAGTTCTACGCGATGTTCCCTCACAGGGGCACGGTGGTCTTCACCGACTTCGAGACCGGACCCATCAAGTTCGATGATACCGAGACCCGGTTGACTGCCACGATCGTGGTCACCTACTCCGGCTACTACTCCGACTCCCTGATCGTCATGGACATCACCGAGACCCAGGAATGGTACCGACCCGACGCGGGGAACAACTGGAAGGTGCGGCCGAACTTCGAGGGTTTGAGGAAGCTCGCAGCCCAGTAGCAGCGGAATCCTCCTCGCGAGAACCGGGAGACATTGGAAACGCGCAAGGCCATCTGGCTCGTCGACGACGCCCTGACGTCGCGACCTGGGAACTCTCTTCCTGGCCCGCACCGGCCACGTGAACGCACGTACGAAACTTCCCAAGAGGCTTCGACATGAGGTACGCCATGAGAGTGAACGTGAATGAACGATGGATGGTGCTCGGTACGGCCCTGCTCGGCCTCGTGCTCTCCTTCGCCCTGAGCCTTCTGCTCGGATTTTCGGCGTCCGCCGAGGTTTCGGAGTCGCAGAAGGGCGAGTGGCAGAAGCGCTATGCGGAGCTGATCACGAACGCCCGAGACTCCGAGCAGCGCGTGTACGAGAGCAACGCGGCCTACAACAAGGCCAAGCAACGCGGCCGCCTGCGAGGGCAATACAAGGTCACGATCATGGAGAACATCAAGTCCTCGGAAGAGGACTTTGCTCGCGACCAGGCGGCGCTCGACGCGTTTCCCGAAGAGGC
>CBDUYG010000027.1:0-15820 GCA_965371385.1 uncultured Myxococcales bacterium
CCCGGCAGCAGCTGAAGCTCCTGAACGGTCGCGGTGTTGAGGTTCACCTTGCCCGCGAGGGAACTCCCCTCATCGGCCGCGAAGCTCGGCGCGAACGCCGAAGCGACGAGCATCGCCGTGAGGAGAGCGGCGATGAAGCGCCGGGGCGCCTCGCGCCCTGCGAGGCGAGGCGGAAGACCGGCGACTCTCGCCGGCCTGGGGTTTCGTGCATTCCACATGATTCTTCTCCGCGGGACCGCGGGGTGGTGAATCGGGGTAGGGTGCGCGACGGAAGGCTAGTGATCGCGATAGATCGCGTACTTCGCCAGATCGAGCAGCGCTCGCTTCGCGTCACCATCGGGAAACGCCGCGATCGCGTCGGCGGACCTCTGCGCGTGCTCCTCCGCACGACGCATACTGTCCTCGACGCCGCGATAACGCTCGATCAGCTCGAGCACAGGGTTCAGGTCGAACTCGTCCTGCGGGACCCGGTTGTCTTCCTCCGCGCGCGAGATCGCGTTCGCACTCGCCAATAGCGACGCAGTCTTGAGTGCGCCCGCGATCCGCTCGTTCTCGCCCGGGGTACAGCGCTTGAGGGTGAGGAGCAGGGGCAGCGTCACCTTGCCCTCTCGCAGATCTGCGCAGAGGGGCTTGCCGAGCGCGTCCGCGTCCGCCTGGTAGTCGAGCACGTCGTCACGCACCTGGAACGCGACTCCGAGCTGGCGGCCGAACTCGGCCACCTGCCTCACCTCAGCGCGCGTCACGCCCCCCAGCACCGAGCCGACCTCGCAAGCGGCCGAGAGCAGGACCGCGCTCTTGCGCTCGATCACCTTGTAGTAGTGGCTCTCCGAGACGGTCGCATCGAAGCTGCGCTGGAGCTGAAGCAGCTCGCCCTCTGACATCAACCGGATCGCCCGGGAGAAGATCTCGAGGATATCGAGGCTGCCATCCTCGACGATCATCGACGACGAACGGGCGTAGAAGAAGTCTCCCGCCAGTACCGCGCGTCGATTCCCCCAGACCGCATTCGCGGACGACTGGCCGCGCCGGATGTCCGCCAGATCGACGACATCGTCGTGGAGCAGGGTCGCGGTATGGATCAGCTCCAGTGCAGCGCCGAGCTGGACGCGACGCGGGCCCGTATAACCGCAAAGCTCGGCGCCGAGCATCACGAGCATGGGGCGTATGCGCTTGCCCCCGGACGAGAGTACGTGCTCGCCCAGCAGCGGCAGCAACTCGGAGACCGAGGTGAGCTGATCCCGCATCGCGCGTTCGACGAGTTCGAGACTCTCGCGCATGCGCTCGAAGAGATCGCCCACCCGCCGATTGAGTGCGGAGTCCAGCTCTTCGGAGTGAACTCTCGATTCGGCGCGGAATTCGGCGCGCGGGGGGTCGTCTCGAGTGCGGTCGCTACCTGACATCACCGCCAGAGTAGCCGCACCCCATCCCACTGTCAAAACCTCAATGCGCGAAAAATGCTTTTAAAACAGACGTTTAACTACAGTTCACGCTCTGCGGACGGAGGTTTGCGCGCGCAGCCACGAGATCGCTGCGGCGACGTTCTCCACCTCCACGAGTTCACACTCCCGTGAAGCACCGACCTCCTTCGTCGTCCCCCGCGGAACCACCACCGCCCGGAAGCCAAGCCTCGAGGCTTCGCGAATGCGTGCGTCGAGGCGCCCCACCCGGCGCACCTCTCCCCCGAGCCCGATCTCGCCGCAGGCCGCGACATCGCGGGGAATCGCGAGATCGAGGGCGCTCGACACGATCGCGAGGGCGAGGGCGAGATCCGCCGCGGGCTCGACCACCTTCACGCCCCCCACTGCGTTGACGTAGATGTCGCGAGAGAGCAGGTCGACGTCGCTGTGCCGGTCGAGCACCGCGAGAATCAAGGCCACGCGGCCGTCTTCGGCACCGATCGTCGTGCGTCGCGGCGTGCCGTAGGGCGCGGCGGCAGCCAATGCCTGGATTTCGACCAGCATCGGCCGCGACCCTTCGAGCAGGGGTAGGACGCATGATCCGGAGGCGTCGCTGCCTCGCTCGGCGAGAAAGAGCTCACTCGGGTTGTCGACGCCCTCGAGCCCCGCTTCTCCCATCGTGAAGACCCCCACCTCCTGGGTCGAACCGAAGCGATTCTTGCTCGCGCGCAAGAGGCGAAAGGCGTGGTTTCGATCCCCCTCGAAGTTGAGCACGACGTCGACCAGGTGCTCCAGCACACGCGGGCCCGCGAGGCTGCCGTCCTTGGTCACGTGGCCGACGAGGAGCAGCGTCGTGGTATTGCGTTTCGCAGTCGCGGAGAGGAGGGACGCACTCTCCCGCACCTGGGCGACCGAGCCCGGCGCCGACTCGACGCGCGAAGTTCGCAAGGTCTGGACCGAGTCGACGACCACGAGCCGGGGCGCGAGATCCCTCCAGGTCTTCGCGAAGGCCTCGACCCGGGTCTCGGCCAGGAGCGCGATCCCTCCACCCAGCTCCGGCAGGCGGTCGGCCCGCAGGCGGATCTGCTCGGGGCTCTCCTCGCCGCTGATGTAGAGCACGCCGCCGCTCTGCTTCTCGCCGGCGCGGTTCGAAGCCGAGTCCATACGGGCCGCGAGCTGGAGCGCGAGCGTGGACTTGCCGATCCCCGGCTCGCCGCCCAGGAGCACCACGGAGCCGGGCACGAAGCCACCGCCGAGGACCCGGTCGAGCTCGGGGATGCCGGAGGAAAGGCGAGGCAGATCCCGGGGCTCGATCGAGCCGAGGGAGCGGGCCTGCGCCCCGGAGCTTTCATGCCCCTGTGCGAGCAGATCCCTCACCTCGCCCGAGAGCGCGTCCTCGGTCCCGGCCGAGCCCGCAGCCTCCTCTTCGAGGGTCCCCCACTTCGAGCATTCGGGACAGCGACCCAGCAACCTGGGCTGCTGGGCTCCGCAATGAGTGCAGGAATAGACGGTCTTGGGTCGCGCCACGGCGGCATTATACGCACTCGGATCGTAAACCCGGAGATCTTCCTCGGTTGACAGGCCCCATATGGGCGTTCTAGCTTGCGTTTTCTGCGATTTCGAGCGCGTACGGACCCCGGATCGAGGGCCGGTTCGAATCGCGGATCCAACCGCGGAGGCCCCTGTGACCGACTCCAAACGAATGCTGGGCGACTACGACGAGCTCGCTCGCCGCGCCCTCGCGAACGAAGCCCCGAGCGCAGAGCAGGCGCGCTGGGTCCTCGACGGCGAGGACGCGGAGCTCCTCCCGCTCCTCCACGCCGCCTATCGGCCGCGCTTCGAGCACTTCGGTCGGCGCGTGATGGTCCACGTCCTGAACAACATCCAGAACGGCCTGTGCCCGGAGGACTGCGGCTACTGCTCCCAGAACAAGGACTCCGAGGCGCCGATTCGCAAATATCCGATGAAGAGCGACGACGAGATCTTCGCCGAGGCAGAGAAAGCCGCGAAGGCGGGCGCATCGCGCTACTGCATGGTCGCCTCCGGGCGCGGCCCCACCCTCGAGCGCACCAGGCGCCTCGCCGAGCTCGTGCGCGGCATCAAGCAGCGCCACGGCATCGAGGTCTGCCTCTCCATCGGGCTGATCGACGACGAGAAGGCCGCGATCCTCGGCGACGCCGGGCTCGATCGGCTCAACCACAACCTCAACACCAGCGAGAGTCACTACGCCAGGATCTGCTCCACCCACACCTACGCGGACCGGGTCGCGACCCTCGCGGCGGCGAAGCGTCACGGCATCTCGAGCTGCAGCGGCTTGATTGCCGGAATGGGAGAGACGAGCGACGACCTCGTCGAGGTCGCGTTCAAGCTGCGCGAGCTCGAGGTTCCCTCGATCCCGGTCAACTTCCTGATCCCGATCGAGGGCAATCAGGTGCAGGAGGATCACAGCCTCACGCCCGAACGTTGCCTGCGCGTGCTCTGCTTGATGCGCTTCGTGAATCCCACGGCCGAGATCCGGGTCGCGGGCGGACGCGAGGGCAACCTCCGCGACCTTCAATCCCTCTCTCTCTACCCAGCGAATTCGCTCTTCGTCGAGGGCTACCTCACCACGATGGGGGACGCGACCCGCGAGACCTATCGCATGATCGAGGACGCGGGCTTCGAAGTGGACGGCAACTCGGATCACCCGGGCCCCTTCGCGATCGACCCGGACGACTCGATGAGGGGCTTTCAGCTTCCCGGCCGAGGGGGTGAGATCCTGAAGCCCGAGATCGCGCGCTGACGCGATGACGATCGTCGACGAGATTGCGCGCAGTCGGCTCGCGGCGATCGAGAGCCGGGGCACCCTGCGCTCTTTGCGCCGTCTATCCGGGCCCCAGGGAGCGCGCACGATCGTTGATGGCCGCGAGCTCCTCGTCTTCGCGGGCAGCAATTACCTCGACCTCAGTCATCACCCCAAGGTCGTGCGCGCGACCGCGGATGCGGTCGAGAAGTGGGGCTGCGCGGCCGGGGGCTCGCGCCTCATCAGCGGAAACCTCGATCTCCACGAAGAGCTGGAGGCGGAGCTGGCAAGCTTCATGGGCGCCGAGGCGGCGCTCTGCTTCAACTCCGGATATGCGGCCAACCTCGGCGTCATCCCCGCGCTCGTTCGGGAAGGCGACGTGGTGGTGTCCGACGCCCTCAACCACGCCTCGATCATCGACGGGATCCGGCTCTCGGGCGCCGAGGCCCGGGTCTTCCCGCACGCCGATTGCAGCGCGCTCGAGCGCGTTCTCGAAGAGGCGGCCCGCGGACCCGGGCGGGTTCTCCTGGTCGCCGACGGCGTCTTCAGCATGGACGGCGATATCGCGCCGTTGGCCGAGATGGTGGAGCTCGCGCGCCGGTACGACGCGATGGTGATGCTCGACGACGCTCACGGAAGCGCGACCCTCGGACCGGATGGAAGGGGGAGTGCGGCTCACTGCGGGGTCGAGGGCATCGACCTCTACCTGGGTAACCTCGCCAAGGCGCTGGGATCGTCGGGGGCGTTCGTCACGGGTTCGAAGCTCGTGCGTGAGCTTCTGATCAATGTCGCGCGCAGCTTCATCTTCACCTGCGCCCTCCCCCCTGCCCAGGTGGCGGCCGGCCTCGCGGGGCTGCGGGTCTCCCTCGAAGAGCCGTGGCGGAGGTGGATGCTGCAGGCCAATGCCGCGCGCTTGCGTGAGCGACTCGCCGAGGGGGGAATCTCGTGCGAGCCGTCGACGAGCCACATCGTGCCGGTCGTGATCGGTGAGAACGACACCACCATGGCGATCTGTCGGCAGCTGATCGAGCGAGGATTCTTCGTTCAGGGGATCCGTCACCCCTCGGTCCCGCGCGGTAGCGCGCGCCTGCGCATCACCCCGATGGCGACCCACCGCGAAGATGAGATCGACGCGCTCGCGGATGCGGTGATCGAGCTGGTCGCTCCTGTCGCCGACGCAAGGGCGGCGGGCTGAGGATGGCGCGCGGAATATTCGTCACGGGCACGGATACCGGGGTCGGGAAGACGGTGGTGAGCTGCGCGATCGCGCGTGGACTGTTGGAGCGTGGGATCGACGTCGGCGTCATGAAGCCGATCGAGACCGGCGTGACGGAAGCGGGGCCGCTCGATGCGCGCGCGCTCCTCGAGGCATCGAAGTCGGGCGACGACCTCGCTGAGGTGTGCCCGCAGCAGTTCGCGCTGCCCGCGGCGCCGAGCGTCGCGGCCGCCGCGGAGGGGCGTGGGGTGGAGCTCGCGCGGGTGGGGGAGAGCTACTCGCGCCTAGCGCGCCACGACTTCATGATCGTCGAGGGTGCGGGAGGTCTGCTGGTTCCAATTCTGGTGTCGGACCAGGGGATGATCCATGACATGGGCGACCTCGCCCTCCAGCTCGAGCTTCCGCTCGTGCTCGTCGCCCGCACCGCGCTGGGGACCATCAACCACACCCTGCTCAGCCTGCGCGAGATTGAGCGGCGGGAGATTCCCCTGGCAGGAGTGGTCTTCTGCCACTCGTCCGGAGAGTTGTCGGCGGCAGACCGGGCGAACTTCGCGCACCTGCGCGAGGTCGTCGGAGAAAGGTCGATCGGCGAGGTCCCCCACCTCGAGCCCGGCGAGCACGCCCCCAAAGATTCGATCGATCTGGCCCGCTTGATCTGAGATCCGCTCTCGCCCGTGGAAAGCGGAATCGATCCCAGCGTTTACGATTTTGGATGAACCCGCCGGCCCGCGATCCAGGTCTCTACCACTCGGTCGTCGTCGTCCAGGATCGCGAAATCCGCCCGGGCTCCGACCCGCAGAGTGCCGCGTTCGCTCTCGATCCCGAGCAGACGAGCGGGGCGAAGGGTCGACGCCGCGATCGCTTCGAGTCGCGTCATCGCCCCAAACTCCTGGGCGTTGCGGATCGCCCGGTCGAGATCGAGGGTCGAGCCCGCGAGGCCGCCTCCGGCGAGCCGCAGCGCGTTGCCGTCATTCACCACCACACCAGAGCCGAATGACGCAGCTTCGCCGCGGGGAGGGATCTCGATCTTGTCCGTGATGAGGATCAACCCCTCACCCTTCGCCCTGGCGGCCGCCCGCACCATCGCGGGGTGGACGTGAACGCCGTCGCAGATCAGGTCACAGCTCAGCCGATCATCCCCGAGAGCAAACCCCGCAACCCCGGGCGCACGATGATGCATTGGATTCATCGCGTTGAAGAGGTGCGTCACATGCGTCAAGCCATTTTCGATGGACGCGTCAATGCTTGCGTCATCCGCATGGCTATGCCCGATCGCAGCGACGACGTTGCGCGCGTCAAGGTCTCGGAGAAGTGCGTCACAACCCGGTATCTCGGGGGCGAGAGTCACCATCTTGAGCCATTTTCCGCACAGATCCAACAGGTCTAGGTCGCTCGAGCGCTCGTAGGGACGGATTCCCGCCGGAGGCTGTGCACCCGCCGCCGCTGGGTTGATCCATGGACCCTCGAGGTGGATCCCCAGAATTGACGCACCCTCCGATTTGACGCGTGTCATCTCGATGGCAAATTGCGTCACGAACTCTCGGACGCGATCTTCCTGCCAGGCAACCGTCGTGGCGAGGAAGGCGGTCGTCCCGGATTCGACCAGGGATCGCGCGGTGCGGTCGAGCGCCTGTGCAAGAGTCGGGGGAGAAGCAAAGATCAGTTCGCCATGGAAATGGAGGTCGATGAATCCAGGGGCCAGGGCCCGGCCGGTGAGATCGATCACCTGCGCTTCGAGATCTCTCGACTCACGCTGGGCCTCTCCTTTCGCCTCTCTCCGGACGTCCGCTCTGGCCTCCCCTCTCGCCTCCCCTCTGACCTCCCCTCTGGCCTCCCGATCAGCAGCCCCCCCCTCAACGAGCCGCGCCGCGATTCTTCCTTCTTCGACGAGCAGCGACTCCCCGAGGGGTCTCGACGCTTCGGGGTCGAGTATGCGGGCGTTCTTGAAGAGGAGTGGCCTCACGACCGCGAGACTAACGGATTCTCGCTACCGGCGCGCAGCTCTGACCCTGACACCGCTGTAGCTAAAGAGCCTCGTTCCGTACGCCGATTCGTCCTGGATGGCCGACGCTGCGATCGACATCGGAGAGGATCTGCGAATCATCGAGACGAAGATGAAGCAGCTGAAGCTCGACTACGAGCAGTACTTCCTCGGGTCTCGTCCTCGCGAGCCCGCGATGCTTCGCGGCGAAGTCCAGAAAACGATGATCCGGTTCGCCAACACGCCGATCAAGAACACCGCCGAGCGCTTCAAGTTCAACTCCATCAACTCGCGCTTCATGTCGCTCAAGCGCCAGTGGGACGACATCCTACGGAAGATCGAGGCGGGCACCTACACGCGCCACATCTTCAAGGCGAACCTTCACGATCGTGAACGCATCGAAGACGGCAAGGCGGCCGAGCTCGCCGCCGGCCCCTCGAGTCGCAGGCCCGCCGCAGAGGCAGGGACGCAGTCGGACGGGGACATCTTCGCAAGCTACATCAAGGCCGCGAAGTCGTGCGGCCAGAGCGTCAAGGGCCTCACGCCCGAGAAGCTCCAGGCCGTGATCAAGAAGCAGGCGAGTGCGATCAAGAAGCAGCACGGCGTCCAAAGGGTGAAGTTCCGCGTCGAGGTGCAGGACGGCAAGGTCAAGCTCAAGGCGACGGGCGTCAAGTAGGAAGCCCGCGCAGTGATCGTAGGGGCATTCGCTTCGCGGGCTCGTCCCCCAGGCTGATCGGAATACCCGCAACATCCGAACTCGCTCGATCTGCAGCTGAGGCACGAGCGAGGCGCGGCGATTCCGGGTTGCATTCACCCCCGGATGGGCGACTTTCGCTGCGGCCCTATCCCAATCGACCCATGGCCGAGTGATCGGACGTTCCGACGACGGAGCGAGCCTTTCTTGCTTCCGGCCACTCGATATCGCTCGACCGCACCGGAGCTGCCCCCCGCGATGAAGGCCGAAGCAGAGAGACACGGGCCGCGACACCGGCTCACGCTGGCGCGCAGCCTTCTCGTGGTCGGCTCGATCATGCTGGTCCTGGGCGTCGCCGAGGTCGGCTTGAGGGGGGTCGCTGACGCGCCGTGGTACGAGCGGCTGCCCGAGGAGCAGAACCGATTCAAGTTCGATCGGATCGAGCTCGAGGACACGGCCTTCGTCATGCGGCGCCCCCCACCCGAGAGCCCGAAGGCCCCCGGCTCCCAGCGCATCCTCTTCATCGGAGATTCGTTCACCTACGGGCAGGGGGTCCCCGAAGATCGCAGCTTCGTGAGCCTGCTCGAAGACCGGCTCAACGCGCAGGCGTCCCCGCCCGGGCCCGCCCGCTTCGAGCTCTTCAACGGCGGAATTCCCGGCAGCTATACGGACCGATGGGCGAAGCTCTTCGACCTCATGGCGGAGGAGTATCAGCCCGACCACGTCGTCATCGTCTTCTTTCTGCGGGACGGGGTTGCGCGCGTCTCCACGATGCAGCTCGTGAGCGACATCCGCGAGCGCATGCTCGAGCTGTCACGGGAGTCGCTGCTCTATCGGTACTCTCACCTCTATCGCTTCTTCAGGCAGGAGCGGGCGCAACGAGAGCTCTCGGTTCGCTATCTCGCGAAGCTCGAGCGAGGCTTCCTCGGATCCGCGAAGGAAACCGAAGAGTGGCGCAAGGCCCAGGGCTATCTACGCCACCTCCGGGACGGGAGCCGGCGCCTGGGGGCGGACTTCACGCTCGTGATCTTTCCAGTGCTCTTCGGTCTCGACGAGAGCTACCCCTTGATCGAGGTGATGCGCGAGATCGAACGCTTCGCCAGCGCCGAGGGGATTCCCGCCTTGTCGCTTCTGCCCGCCTACACGGGCCGGTCGGCCCCCGACCTCTGGGTCTCGCCCCTCGACCAGCACCCCAATGAGGCCGCCCATGAGATCGCGGCGGAGGCGATCCACGATTTCATTCAGCGAGCCGACAGGCGATGACGTCGCGGTAGCCAGGCTTTGAGCCACCTTCCTTCAGAAATCCAGCCCGAATCCCGCCGAGACATTCAAACCCTCCTCCGACCACCCGAGGTTGATCCTGAACGGCGCCGTCCTCTCCAGTGTCACGAGGAACGCCATCCCGTAGCTCTGGTGCACGCGCTCGTGGAAGAACTCCCCGATGTCCTCCGCGACCGAGCCGACCTCGTAGAAGCCCGCGAGACCGACGCGCTCGACGCGGAACGCCCGGGTGAAGGGGATGCGGAAGCCGCGCGGGATCACCCAGAGCCGATACTCCGCGCCCACGATCCAGCTCGCCTTGTCGCGAAAGCGTCCGTCGATGAAGCCCTTGAGGTCCTCGGATCCGCCCAGGGTCGGGAGAGCGTAGAAGGGCACTCGGCCGGTGAGTTGATTGGACCTGGCTTTGAATGACAAGGTGTCGGTAGGGGGGTTCTCCTCGTTCTCGTCTCCGCCGCGGTGGAAGAGTCCCGGTAGGGGAAAGACCTTCGAGGCGTACACGCTCCAGATCGCCCCCACCTTCCAGTCCGTCTGGAACAGAGCACCCCGTACGCTCGCGCCTATGATGCTTCCGCGATAGGGGTTCACGATGCTGTCGCGGCTGTCCCAATTGAAGCTGGTATAGATCCAGCCGAGGTTGGTGTTGTCCGCTTCGGCAAAGAGGATGGGGAACTCGTCCGAGGTGTTGGGCTCACCCCCGACCCCGTCCGAAAGATTGTGGAATTCGCCCAGCATCCCGAAGGCCCACACCCAATCCGATCCGGCTTCGGGCAACGTAATCTGGGCACCGAGGTCGATGAGGAAGCGGCTGTCGGTGTAACGGGTTTCGTCGCGCTCTTCGGTGTCGGGACCGATGCCGAAGAAGCGCCGGGTCAGCGTCTTGCTGTAGCCGAAGCGCCCGTTGACCAGGTTGCGCTCTTCCTGGAACACCCCGCCATCGGGCATCTCGACCTGGCGGAGCCAACGCCGCCAGACGAGGTTGTACGACTGCTGTCCCTTGGTGGTGTAGCTACCGAAGACGCCCAGGAACTCCTGGCGGTTCGTATCGCGAAAGTCGACATCGACGAAGCCCGCTCCGAAGCCCGTCCCAACGTCACCGTCGCGAAAGACGAAGGGGATGATGAAGGTCGAGACTCCCAGACGATCCCAAGCATTGCCGGGAGGCATGCGGCCGGGAGGGATGTAGCGCCAGCGCTCGGGGTTGGGGAGATCGGCGGGCTTGTCCACCTTGGGGATGCGGCCGTTGCGATCGATCCCGTCCCACAGGTCGAAGTCCTCGATCGGGACCTCTTCGCTCTCGACCTCGTCCGCCAGCGCGGCAGCGGCAGCAAACGACAGAGAGAGGGCAAGCAGGCAGGCAAGTGGTCGACCGCCCGGCGGCGATAGCCGGAATACTTCGTTCCGACAGCGCCGGATGGTGCTCGAGTCACGGCCCGGGCGACGGCGGAACAGAACGGCTTCTCCTTACCTCTTGCCTCTTGCCTGCATCGTCGGGGCCATCGCGGCAACGATCAGGCCGATTCCGCACGAACGCGGATGCGGTAGTCGAGGAACGCCGATCCCAGCAGGATGAACGACGCGACGACATCGACGACTACGACCCGCCGCAGCTCCGAGTTGCAGCCACCCTCGAGCCCTGCGATGAGAACGAACGAGAGCATGCTCGTCAGGCCCGCGACGAGACCGATTCGCCGAAGCGGAGGATGGAAGGCCGACCCGACGAGCAGGCCCCCGACGATTCCAAAGAGGAGGGCGCGATGACGCATGAGAATCAGGAGATTGGCGTCCTCCAGCGCGACACCATAGAGGGACTCGAGGCGATCGGCCGATAGAACCCCGATCACGGGCAGGAGATTCACCAAGCCCACGAGGAGAATCAGCGCTTTGGAGAGTGACTGCATCTCGAGTGCAGACTAGACGCCAAGCTACCGGACGGCCACCAGCGGTACCCGATCACGAGGAGGCGGCTCGGCCGCCATCGCTTCATCTCGGGTCAGGCTCGGCCAGAGATCTCCATGCGAATCGTCGCGTGGAGCAGCATGTCGCTCAGCTCGAGCCTCCGGGCCTCGTTCTCCACCGTCTCGGGGAGCGAGTCGAGCTCCGCCTGGGCGATCTGCCGCTCGTTCTCAACGATCGCGGTGTCGATCTGATCCGCATGCGCGCAATAGTCGGCCAGCACGACCACTCGCTCGCCGCTCACCTCTGCGAAGCCATTCGAGATAGCCGCCCAGCGGCTCGTCCCACCGGCCCGCATCTCGAGTGCGCCGTGCGTCAGGGGCGCGAGGAAGCGCTCGTGCTTCTCGAGCACTCCGAAGTCGCCCTCGGAGCCCGGCAGCACCACCTGGTCGACGGTCCCCGAGAAGGCCTCGCCTTCGGGAGTCACGATCACGAGTTCCAACGACATCTCTCTTCCCTCTACTCTCTACTCTCTACTCTCAACGCCTGCCCGATATCCTCTTTTCGCTACTCGACTCTCGAGCGAGCTCGGACGAGCCGGGGCTAGAGGTTCTTCGCCTTCTCGATCACGTCCTCGATGGCGCCGCACATGAAGAACGCCTGCTCGGGCACCTCGTCGTGCTTGCCGTCGAGGATTTCGCGGAAGCCGCGGATCGTATCCTCGAGACGAACGTACTGGCCCGCGGCGCCCGTGAACTGCTCGGCGACGTGGAAGGGCTGTGAGAAGAAGCGCTGAACCTTCCGTGCCCGGTTGACGACGATCCGGTCGTCCTCCGAGAGCTCGTCCATGCCGAGAATTGCGATGATGTCCTGGAGATCCTTGTACTTCTGGAGGATCTGCTGAACCTCGCGCGCGACGTCGTAGTGCTCGTGGCCCAGCACCTGGGGATCCAGGATGCGGGACGTCGAGTCGAGGGGGTCCACTGCGGGGTAGATGCCCAGCTCGGAGATGGCGCGGTTCAGCACCGTCGTCGCGTCGAGGTGGGTAAACGCCGTGGCGGGCGCGGGGTCGGTGAGGTCGTCGGCGGGCACGTAGATCGCCTGCACGGACGTAATCGATCCCTTCTTCGTCGAGGTGATGCGCTCCTGCAGCTCACCCATATCGGTCGCAAGAGTGGGCTGATAACCCACCGCCGAGGGGATGCGGCCGAGGAGCGCGGATACCTCGGAGCCCGCCTGGGTGAAGCGGAAGATGTTGTCGATGAAGAGAAGGACGTCCTTGCCCTCCTCGTCCCGGAAGTACTCGGCCGAGGTCAGAGCCGTGAGGCCGACGCGAGCGCGTGCCCCCGGGGGCTCATTCATCTGGCCGTAAACGAGAGCCGCCTTGTCGAGCACCGTCGAGCCGTCCGAGAGCTCGGCCTCCATCATTTCGTTCCAGAGATCGTTCCCTTCGCGGGTCCGTTCCCCTACGCCGCCGAACACCGAGTAGCCCGAGTGCTCCTTTGCGATGTTGTTGATGAGCTCCATGATGACGACCGTCTTGCCCACGCCGGCACCACCGAAGAGCCCGACCTTGCCGCCCTTTGGATAGGGGGCGATGAGATCCACGACCTTGATGCCGGTCTCCAGCACTTCGACTTCGGTCGATTGATCGACGAACTCGGGGGCGGGGCGGTGAATCGGGTAGGACATCTTGGCATCGATGGGCCCGCGCTCGTCCACCGGCTCGCCGATCACGTTCACGATGCGGCCGAGGGTCTCGGGGCCGACGGGGACCATGATCGGAGCGCCGGTGCTCTTCACCACCTGGCCTCGCCGGAGGCCATCGGTGGTATCCATCGCGATGGTGCGAACCGTATTCTCACCGAGGTGGAGTGCGACCTCGACGACGAGGTTGTCTTCGCGATCGTCGATCGCTGCGTTCGTGGTACGGAGCGCGGTGTAGATCTCCGGAATCTCGCCGGGCGGGAACTCGACGTCCACTACCGGGCCCATGACTTGGATGATTTTTCCGGTCTGCATCTCTTATCTCCTACGAATCCTACTGGAGTTGCTCACTGGGCAAGCGCACGAAAAAGGCGCGCTCGCCGTTCAATTTGTTCGAGCACCTGTCGTTCGAGCTCCACCATTCAAGCGCTCTTGACTCGCGTTTCTCGAGCTGTTCGAGCGCCGGTCTATTCGAGCGCCTGGGCGCCGGTCACGATCTCGACCAGCTCGCGGGTGATCGCCGCCTGACGGGCGCGGTTGTACTGCAGGTTGAGCCTTTCGATCAGGTCTTCCGTGTTCCGGGTCGCCGACTCCATCGCGGTCATGCGTGCCGCGTGTTCGCCCGCCTGGCTCTCGAGGAGCGCGCGGAAGACTTCGACCTCCACGGCCTTCGGCACGAGTACGGCGAGCAGCTCCTCCGGGCTCGGCTCGATCTCGTAGCTGAGCGACTCTTCTTCATCCGATTTTTCGAGAGCGCTGAAGGGGAGCAGGACCGCGGTGCGGGGCCTCTGGGTCATGGTCGAGATGAACTCGCTGAAGACGAGCATCACCTCGTCGACTTCGCCCGACTGGAAGCGATCCATCACGCCGCGTGCCACGGAGGCCGCGTCGGAATAGGTGGCAGTGTTCCCGATCGCTCGGGAGCTCGCGATCTGACTTGCCCGCCGGCGCTTGTAATAATCGCCCGCCTTCTTGCCGATCAGAGTCAACCTCACACTCGCCAGGCCGCCCTCCCGCTCGGCGAGCGTCTTGTCCACGAGCTTCAGCACCGCGTTGTTGAACGCGCCCGCGAGTCCGCGATCAGAAGTGATTACAATGACTTCCAGATTGCGAACTCGTTCGCGTTCCTCGAAGAGCGGATGTTCGACCGATCCCCCCATCCCCCCCGCGACCTCTTCGAGGGTGGAGCGCATCCGCTCCGCATAAGGGCGCGCGGATTCGATCGCCGCCTGGGCGCGGCGCAGCTTCGCGGCCGCGACCATCTTCATCGCGCTCGTGATCTTCTGCGTGTTCTGCACGCTGACGATCCGGCGTTTGATGTCCTTGAGACTCGCCACCTATGCGGCCTCGTCCGCGCCCGACTCGGCGCTCTTGCTGGGCTGGAAGATCTCGGTGAACTGATCGAGCGCGGCGATGAGCTTTGCCTCGATCTCGTCGTCGAGCTTGCCCGTACTCTTGATCGCCTCCAGGACATCCGCGTGATCGGACTTCATGTACTCCTGCATCTCCTGCTCGTAGCGCCCGATGTCGTCGATCTCGAGCGAGCGAATCCAGGAGTCGCGATCCTTCTGGGGCGTTGCGGCGTAGAGCGAAACCACCTGCTCCTCCATCCGCATCGGGGAGTACTGCCCCTGCTTGAGCATCTCGACCTGGCGCTGCCCGTTCGCGAGCTGCTCCTGGGTCGCCTGGTCGAGATCCGAGCCGAACTGCGCAAACGCTTCCATCTCGCGGTACTGCGCGAGAGAGAGCTTCAACGTACCCGCGACCGACTTCATCGCCTTTTCCTGCGCGGCCCCCCCCACGCGCGACACCGAGAGGCCGACGTTGATCGCGGGCCGGATGCCGGAGTTGAAGAGATCGGTCTCCAGGAAGATCTGGCCGTCGGTAATCGAAATCACGTTGGTGGGGATGTAGGCCGAAACGTCGCCCGCCTGGGTCTCGATGATGGGCAGCGCGGTGAGGCTCCCGCCCCCGAGCTCGTCGTTGAGCTTGCACGCCCGCTCGAGGAGCCGCGAGTGCACGTAGAAGACGTCTCCCGGATATGCCTCGCGTCCCGGCGGCCTGCGCAGGAGCAGGGAGAGCTGGCGGTACGCGACCGCCTGCTTCGAGAGATCATCGTAGATGATGAGCGCGTGGCGCCCGGTGTCGCGGAAGTACTCGCCCATCGTACAGCCCGTGTAGGGAGAGATGAACTGCAGCGGCGCGGGTTCGGCCGCGGTCGCGGCCACGACGATGGTGTTCTTCATCGCGTCGTGCTGGTTGAGCTTGTCCACCACCTGGGCCACGGTGGACAGCTTCTGCCCGATCGCGACGTAGATGCAGAGGACGCCCGTGTCCTTCTGGTTGATGATCGCGTCGATCGCAACCGCGGTCTTGCCCGTCTGGCGATCGCCGATGATGAGCTCCCGCTGGCCCCGGCCGATCGGCACCATGGCGTCGATCGCCTTGATGCCCGTCGCGAGGGATTCGTGAACCGACTTGCGGGTCACGATGCCGGGAGCCTTGACCTCGACCTGACGCGTTTCGCTGGTCTCGATCGGGCCCTTGCCGTCGATCGGCTGCCCGAGGGCATTGACGATGCGGCCCAACATCGCGTCCCCGACCGGGACCTCGATGATGCGGCCCGTGCGCTTCACCACGTCGCCCTCGCGAATGTGGTGGGCCTCGCCCATCACCGCGACGCCGACGTTGTCCTCTTCGAGGTTGAGCACCATGCCCTGGAGACCTCCTGGGAACTCCACCAACTCGCCCGCGAGCGCGTTGTCGAGGCCGTAAACGCGCGCGATTCCGTCACCGGCGGAGAGCACGGTGCCCGTTTCGGCCACGTCGATCTCGCGATCGTACTCGCGGATCTCGCGCTTGAGGATGT
>CBDUYG010000028.1:0-15617 GCA_965371385.1 uncultured Myxococcales bacterium
GCCGGGGTGGACGCGGAAGCCCGTCATCACCTCGTCGAAGATCAGGATCGCGCCGTTCTTGCTGCAGATCTTCCGCAGGCCCTGGAGAAATCCGGGCTGAGGAGGGACGAAGCCCATGTTGCCCGCGATCGGCTCGACGATCACGCAGGCGATCTCCCCGCCCCAGCGCGCGAACGCACCCTCGACTGCCAGGAGATCGTTGTAGGGCGCCTGCACGGTGAGGTCCGTCATCGCACTTGGAACGCCCGGCGAGCCCGGTATCCCGAGGGTCGCGACACCGCTGCCGGCGCCCACCAGGAGCCCGTCCGAGTGTCCGTGGTAGCAGCCGTCGAACTTCAGCACTCGATCGCGGCCCGTCACCGCGCGCGCGAGCCGGATCGCGCTCATCGTCGCCTCGGTGCCGGAGCTCACCATGCGGACCTGCTTGATGCTGGGAACGGCGTCGCAGATCGCCTCGGCGAGGTCGCTCTCGATCGGGGTCGGGGCCCCGAAGCTGGTCCCCTTCGCCATCACCTCGCGAATCGCCTTCAGGATCGTGGGATTCGCGTGACCGAGGATCAGGGGCCCCCACGAGCCCACGTAGTCGATGTACTCGTTCCCGTCTACGTCCTGGATTCGGCAGCCCTTGCCGCGTTCGATGAATCGGGGCACACCCCCCACCGATCCATACGCCCGCACGGGGCTGTTGACACCACCGGGGATCGACTTCCTGGCGCGCTTGAACTGCGCCCGGGACTCACTCAGTACCATCCTGGCCCTTCGCACCCTCGTCGGCGTTCTCGGTGTTGTCGGTGTTGTCTGCCAGCCGCTCGACGGAAACGATCTCTTCGTGCGCGTCGAGATTCATGACGCGAACGCCCTGGGTCGCGCGTCCCATCGTCGAGATGCTGTCGACCGGGCAGCGAAGCACCTTCCCGCTGTTCGTCACGAGCATCAGCTCGTCGCTCGTCACCACCTGAGCGATCCCCACCACTTCGCCGTTCCGCTCGTTGGTGCGAATCGTGATGATCCCCTGGCCGCCGCGCCTTTGCACCCGGTAGTCGTCGAGGGGTGTGCGCTTTCCATAGCCGTTGCGCGTGACGGTGAGGATCGTGGCGTCGGGGGAGAGAATCTCCATTCCGACCACGACGTCACCCGCGGCGAGCCCCATCGCGCGTACGCCGGCCGCGTTGCGCCCCATGGGCCGAACTTCGCTCTCCTTGAAGCGGATCGACTTTCCGCTCCCGCTCGCAACGATGATCTCCTTCTCTCCGTCCGTGCGACCGACGCCGATCAGCTCGTCGTCATCACCGAGATTGATCGCAATGATGCCCGCGCGGCGCGGATTCGAGTAGGCGCTGAGGGCCGTCTTCTTGATGAGCCCCTTGCGGGTACAGAGCAGGATGAAGTCGTTCTCCACGTCCTGGAAGGAGCGGACGGGGAGCATCGTCTGCACCCGCTCGTCGTTTCCGAGATGAAGGACGTTGACGATTGCCTTGCCACGGGCCGCGCGCCCGAGCTGCGGCAGCTCGTGGACCTTCAGCCAATGGACGCGACCCTTGTTGGTGAAGAAGAGCACGTACGCGTGAGTCGAGGCCACGAAAAGGTGCCGGACGAAATCCTCGTCGCGGGTCGTCATCCCCCGAGCCCCCTTGCCCCCCCGACGCTGTGCCCGGTACTGGGTGACGGGGTTGCGTTTGATGTAGCCGAGGTGCGAGAGCGTCACGACCATGTCTTCTTCGACGATCAGGTCTTCGTTCGAGATCCCTTCGACCTCGTGCGTGAGCTCGGTGCGGCGTTCGTCGCCGTACTTCTCGCGGATTTCCTCGATCTCTTCGATCACCACGGCCAGGATGCGAGCGTCGCTCGCGAGCAGGTCCTTCAGATCGGCGATCTTCGCCCGCAGCTCCGCGAGCTCGTTGAGCACGCGCTGGCGCTCCATCGCGGTGAGGGCACGCAAGCGCATCTCGAGGATCGCCTGGGCCTGGCGTTCCGAGAGCCCGAAGCGCGTCATCATCTCGTCACGCGCTTCGGCGGCGTTTGCCGAGCTTCGGATCAGGGCGATGATCTCGTCGAGGTTGTCGAGGGCGATTTCGAAGCCCTCGAGGATGTGGGCCCGAGCCTCCGCCTGGGCGAGGTCGTAGATCGCGCGCCGGATCACCACCTCGCGCCGGAACGAGATGAAGTGCTCCATGCAGCTCTTGATCGAGAGCGTCTCGGGGCGACCGTTCACCAGGGCGAGGAGGTTCACCGCGAAGGTGGTCTGCAGGGGCGTCATCTTGTAGAGCTTGTTGAGGATCACGTCGCGATTCGCGTCGCGCCGCAGCTCGATCACGATCCGCATTCCTTCGCGGTTCGATTCGTCACGCAGATCCGTGATGTTCTCGACCCGGCCCTCACGCACGAGATCCGCGATGCGTTCGAGCAGCGCGGCCTTGTTGACCTGGTAGGGGATCTCGGTGATGACGATCCGCTCGCCCTTGCGGTGCTCCTCGAACTCCGCGCGAGCGCGCAACATCAGGTGGCCGCGCCCGCTCTGGAAATAGCTGCGGATCCCCGCGCTTCCGCACAGCATCGCGCCGGTGGGGAAGTCGGGGCCGGGCAGCTTCTCGAGGATCTCATCGACCGTGCAGTCCGGTTTGTCCGCGACCAGCATGATGGCGTCGCAGAGTTCGCGCAGGTTGTGGGGCGGAACGTTGGTCGCCATGCCAACCGCGATTCCCGACGAACCGTTAGCGAGCAGGTTGGGGAGACGTGAAGGCAAGACGGTGGGCTCTTCGAGCTGACCGTCGAAGTTCGGTGCGAACTCGACCGTCTCGCGGTCGATGTCGCGCAACATCTCCTGGGCGATAGGGTCGAGGCGTGCCTCGGTGTAGCGGTATGCCGCCGCGGGGTCACCGTCGATCGAGCCGAAGTTCCCCTGGCCGTCGACGAGCGGATAGCGGAGCGAAAACTCCTGGGCCATCCGAACCATCGAGTCGTAGACCGCGGAGTCGCCGTGGGGGTGGTAGTGCTTCAGCACCTCGCCCACGACACCAGCCGATTTCGAGTAGGGGCGGTTTGGGAGCAAGCCCTCCTGGTTCATCGCATAGAGGATGCGGCGGTGAACGGGCTTCAGGCCGTCGCGCACGTCCGGAAGCGCGCGGCTGATGATGACCGACATCGAGTACGCGAGGAACGAGCTGCGGACCTCGTCCTCGATGTTGATCGGTTGATACCCACTATCACCTGGCGGAGTTCCGGCGGCGGCGCCGTCCGGCGGATTCGGGGGCTCGATGTCCTGGGGTTCGTCTGCCAACAAAAACCTCTAGCACTCGTTCAGCGAACGATGCGCTCGCTTAGATGTCCAGATTCTCGACGTTGAGCGCGTTCTCTTCGATGAAGCGCCGGCGTGGCTCGACGATATCGCCCATCAGGGTCGTGAAGACGTCGTCGGCCTCGACCGCATCGTCGACGCGAACCTGCCACAGGATGCGGTTCTCCGGGTTCATCGTGGTGTCGGCCAACTGGTCGGGGTTCATCTCGCCCAGGCCCTTGTAGCGCTGGATGTGGATCCCCTTGCGCCCGAGCTCGAGCACGCGGTCGAGCAGGAGCACCGCGGTCGCGAATTCCTCGTCATCCTGGCCTTCGCGCCGCAGGGTGTAGGGCGAGGGCGCGAGGTTGTAGATCTCCTGCTGAAGATGGGTGAGGCGGTGGAAGTCTCCCGAGTTGAGGAAGGCCTCGTCGATCACTTCCCGCATTTCGACGCCCGCACGACGTGTCGTGGCGGTGATGCTCACGGGCCCGTTTCCGTTTCCGCCGGCCGTCGCCCAGGAGATTTCTCCTCCCTCGGGATCGATCTGAAGGAACTCGGCCTGAATGCGCGGCACAATCTCGCGTAGGAAGCGGTCTGGATCCTCGAGATCGGCGGGCGTCAGTGTCGAAATTCGCACCAGGGCGTTCACGACACGCTCGTCCATCATGCGTACGCTGTATCGTTCGAGCCCCCTGCGATAGGTGCTCGCGTGCTCGAAGATGCTGCGCAGCACCTCCTCTTCGAGGGGATCGGAGGATCCCGACGCGCTCACCGTCGCATTCGCGAGCGCGATGTCGAGCAGATAGTTCTCGAGCGCGGGCTCGTCCTTCAGGTAGTGGGCCTTGCGACCGCGCTTCGCCTGGAACAGCGGGGGCTGGGCGATATAGAGGTAACCCGCCTCGATGAGCTCTCGCATCTGGCGATAGAAGAAGGTGAGGAGCAGGGTTCGGATGTGGCTGCCGTCCACATCCGCATCCGTCATGATGACGACCTTGTGGTAGCGGGCCTTGGTGACATCGAAGTCGAGCCCGATTCCGCAGCCGAGCGCGGCAATGATGGCTTGGATCTCGACGCTCGCGAGCATTCGGTCGAGCCGCGCACGCTCGACGTTGAGGATCTTGCCCCGGATCGGAAGAATCGCCTGGGTGGCGCGCGAGCGGCCCTGCTTCGCGGTCCCTCCCGCAGAGTCGCCCTCCACGATGAAGATTTCGCAGAGCGCAGGGTCGCGCTCCTGACAGTCCGCGAGCTTGCCCGGCAAGCTGAAATCGGCGAGCGCTCCCTTGCGTCGGGCGAGATCACGGGCCTTGCGCGCTGCTTCTCGCGCCTTCGCGGCATCCACCACCTTGGCAACGATCGGCCTCGCGACGCGCGGATTTTCTTCGAGAAAGCTCCCCAGCTCTTGATAGAGGATTCCTTCGACGATGCCCCTCACCTCACTGGTGCCGAGCTTTGCCTTCGTCTGGCCCTCGAACTCGGGCTGGGGGAGCTTGACCGAGACGACGGCCGTCAGACCTTCGCGCAGATCGTCGCCCGAGACCGTATCGGGTTGGGTCTTGCTGTTCTTGTGTTGGGTGGTGAGATAGCGGTTGATGGTTCGCGTCAACGCCGTGCGGAAGCCGATGAGATGACTCCCCCCCTCGATCGTGTTGATGTTGTTCGCGAAGGAGAAGACGCTCTCGTTGTAGGAGTCGTTGTACTGGAGGGCGATTTCGACCGCGACCGGGACCTCGCGACCGTGATCATTGAAGGTCCGCTGTCCTTCGATGTAGATGGGACTTTCGTGTACAGGTGATTTCTTGTTGTTGAGGTGCTCTACAAAGGAGCGGATGCCGCCTTCGTAACAGAAATCGTGCTTCTTGTCGTTGCGCTCGTCGATGATTCGGATCCGTACACCCGCATTCAAAAAAGAGAGCTCGCGGAGACGCTGCGAGAGAATGTCGAAGGAGAAATCCGTCATGGGGAATATCTGGTCGTCCGGCTTGAAGGTGATCTTCGTTCCCGTGCCGGGCGAATCCCCTACGGCATCGAGGGAGGTCGTGGGGAAGCCGCGCTCGTAGTGCTGTGTCCAGATCCTGCCATCACGCTTGATTGTGAGCTCGAGCTCGCTCGAGAGTGCGTTGACGACGGAGATCCCCACCCCGTGAAGGCCGCCGGAAACCTTGTAGCTGTTCTCATCGAATTTACCGCCCGCGTGCAGGGTCGTGAGTACGACCTCCGCCGCACTGCGATTCTCGGCCGGATGTTTGTCTACCGGTATCCCGCGACCATCATCTTCGATGCTCACTCTTCCGTCGGGATGGAGAATGATCTCCACCTCTTTGCAGAATCCAGCAAGAGCCTCATCGATGGAGTTGTCCACTACCTCGTAGACGAGATGGTGCAAACCCGCGGGACCGGTGGTCCCGATGTACATCGCGGGTCGTTTTCGTACTGGCTCGAGGCCTTCGAGAACCTCGATCGAACTGGCGTCGTAAGTCACGCGGGGCTCATCCGTGCTCTGCTCTGCTCACGTATGGATTCGTGGCGATTGCAGCGTGTGAGGGCTATTTCTGAATTCTGTTTCCATGTCGTCTCAGAGCCGCACTGGACTCCACTTCTACCGTTACCGTCCCATGGATACACCTGGGCGGAGCAGAAGAGGAACGACAGATCGTCCGACACGGATGTCGCCCATTCTCGCGATGCGTCTCGGTCGCTTGCTGTGAGATTCAGGGCACACGGGTAGAAGCGAATCTCACATGGTCTCGTCTGCGCTCGGCAACGCTGGAAACCACGACCGTGCGGAGGGTACAAGAAGGGTAAGTCTGCGTAAAGACTCTGGGTTCGTGGAATCCAGTCCACGGGCTCCGAAGGCTCTGCCAGGATCTACTCAGAGAGGGAAGAAACTCGTCCGATCTGAGCCAGGATATCCGCGGAAACGAGGGAAATCGCCTCTTCCTGTTCGTCTCTCAAACCCGCATCGGCATCACGACGGCGAGAGTGTCCGGATCGTCTGTGGGAACCAATTGAGCGGGTGCCAGCTCGTTCTGCAGCCCCAGCCTGACCTCCTTCGCCTTGATGGCCGAGAGCGCGTCGATGAGGTAGCGGGCGTTGAATCCGATCTCGATCTTGTCTCCGGCGTAATCGACGTCGAGTTCTTCGCGTGCATCACCGAGGTCGGGATTGCTCGATGAGATCGTGAGACAGCCCTCGCTGAGCTCCAACTTGACCGCTCTACTCCGCTCCGACGAGAGCAGCGCAACTCGGCGAAGGGCGTGGGAGAGATTGTCGGTCGGTATCGTGACCTGGTGCTCGATCTTGGTCGGGAGCACCTGGGAGTAGTTGGGGAATTCCCCCTCGATGAGGCGCATCACGAGGGTCACATCCCCTTTGCGCGCGAGACCGCTGTTGCCGTCGAATGCGAGATCGATCTCGTCCGCGTCTTCCTCATCGACGAGCTTCTTGAGTTCAGCCAGGCCTTTGCGGGGGATTATGACCCCGCTCGCGAGCCCGGTCGGATCGCTCGTGAGCTGGCGATCGATCGATGCAAGACGATGACCATCCGTCGCCACCATACGGATGCGACCACTGTCGTCCAGGACCTCGAAGTAGACGCCGTTGAGGTTGTAACGCGTCTCATCCACCGAGGCGGAGTACATCGTTCGCTCGATCATCACGCTCAGAACCGCGGCTTCGACTCTCACGGTCTTTTCCGGACTAAAGCTCGGAAGCGTGGGGTACTCCTCCGTCGAGGTGCCCGCGAGAGTAAAGTGGCTACGGGCGCAACGGATATCGAGATAGGAGTTCGCCGTGGCCTCGAGATAGACGGTCTCGTCAGGGAGCTCGCGGATGATCTCGAAGAGCTTCTTGGCCGATACTGTGAGCCCACCCGGGCTTTCGATCTCGACGGCATGCTGGCTCTGGATCCCGACCTCGAGGTCGGTTGCGGCCAGCTCGAGGCGAGAATTCCCCGCTTCTTCGGTCGTTCTCAGGAGAACGTTGGCGAGGATCGGCATCGAGTTTCTTTTTTCTACGATGCCCTGGATTCGGGCCAGTCCGGTAAAGAGGTCACCTTTCGAAATGGCAAGCTTCATCTTCTTCCTATTTGATTTTCTTGAAGATTTTTTGGAGAGTAATAGTAATTGAGCCGCGCTGGATCCGACAAAACGCCTCTAGCTGGCTGCTGCTGAAAGGCTTTCTCCTGTGTCGGTCCCCGTCGCGAATGTCCGGAGAGCGTCGCTACGAGCGGAGGGATGTGCGAAGCGCCGCGATTTGTCCCTGATACTACCACGTGTGCCCGGGCCCCGGTGGAGGTTTGTCGTGCTCGCGAGCTGTGGGAATGGCGCCGGGAGGTCGCGCGATCGAGCATTTGCGGCTATTTCGGCGTTGACATCACGGTATGGCTCCAGATAATCTCCTGCGGCTCGGATCTTACCCCGGCAAGGGGAATTTCGGGCTAGTACGATAGTCTTTCTACCTTCCTACGATGCGATCCGGATTTTTCGGGGCGAGGCAAAGAAGCGAAGAGTAGGAAGCGAGTTGGGGATTCCGGCATGAACCAACGGGTTGCTGGTTGGGGTGCCGGTCCGGCCGGTCCAGGTTGGTCATCGGGCAGGTCGTAGACAGCAGGTCGTAGACAGAAAGATGAGCGCCGATTCGCTCCAGCGAGCGTATCATCGAGGTGCTGATCGTTACTCGGCTGGGAATCTCTCGAAGACCAGGTGGAGTCAGTCACTCCGCCCTTGCCTGACAACGTGTGGACCGCCCGGGTGCGGTTGTCGTGGATCCGCCGTCTCACTGCGATCGTGAGCGATGGGGGGCGCGTTGCGTGGATGAGGGCAGGTCGAGGACTCGTGGCGGGTCGACGGTTGTGATGGATCGAAGAATATTTTGCGGCGGAGTGTCAATTCGGTCTCTGCGCCGTGAGTTTGAGCGTTAATCGATAATTCAGACAATTCGAGAGTTGGAGAATTTCAGGCGATGAAGCGAACATATCAGCCGAGTCGAATCAAGCGAAAGCGGAAGCACGGTTTTCGGAGTCGAATGAGCACCCGCGCGGGACGCGCGGTTCTCAAGCGGCGCCGAGCCAAGGGTCGGAAGCAACTCACGGTGTCGGTGGGTTCGAAGCAGGGGTGACGAATCCCCGCGCTGGTCGATTTCGTCCAGCGAACCGTTTGCTCGTGTCTCGAGATTTTCAACGGGTCCAGCAGCGCGGTCGTCGCCTTCGATCGAAGAACTTCGTCATCTCGTTAGCGAGTCGGGATTCCGCCGAATGTGCTGGTAGCGCGGAGGCTGGGATACCGGTTGGGCGGAGGTTGGGAATCACGGTGAGCCGCAAGGTCGGGAACTCCGTCGTGCGCAACCGTGTCAAGCGAAGTATCCGCGAGTGGTTTCGAACCTCGCGTGACGGCCTCGATGACGGAATCGACGTCGTGGTGATCGCGAGGAGAGGTGCCGCGATGCAATCGGGTTCCAGTATCAGCCACGAGCTCACAACACTTCTGGGAATTTCCCGAGGGGATTCGTGAACATGAGGCTGCGAGACAGCGAGACCCAGACGCTCACGATATCGAGCCGAGGGGTAGGGGCTGGCCTGAGTCGGGCGGCTTCCAGCTCGTTGATATTTTTGGCGCGAATCTATCAGATATTGATATCCCCATTTCTTGGGAGTCACTGTCGCTTCGAGCCCAGCTGCTCCCACTATGCCATCGAGGCCATCGGGCGGCGGGGAGTTCTACGCGGTGGCGTTCTGACGCTGCGCCGTATTTCTCGCTGCCATCCCTTCCACAGCGGCGGCTTCGACCCCGTTCCCTGAGGCGATTCCTTGGATCGAAATACCCTTCTCGCATTTGCGATCTCGATGCTGATCTTCAGCGGCTACCTGACGTGGCAGAGCTCTCAGCTGCCGCCCCCGGAGGCGACGCTTGCCGGTGATGAGATCGCAGTGGGCGAGGATCAAGTTGCCTCCGAGCGCCAGGCGGAGGTAGATCGTTCGGCGGGCGATCTTGCGGCAACCGAAGGCGAAGCGGATCGCCGCGAGTCGGCGCAGGCCGTGGCTCCAGGCGAACGCGCGCGTAGTCCGGAGCAAGCCGCGATCGTCAGCAACTCCGCCGAGAGGTGGAGCGAGAGCTTCGAGGGGGGCGTCTACCGGGTGAGGCTCGAGAACCGAGGTGGAGGAATCTCGAGTTGGAAGCTCCTCGACGAGAGGTACACGATCGAGAGCGACGAGGGTGATGTTCCGATCGAGCTCGTGACCCGTACTGAGACTACGCCCGTTCTCTTCACGACTCGCTTCGAAGATCTCGGCCTGGGAGACCTCAGCCGCGAGAACTTCCGCGTCGAGTCTGCCAGCGAAAAAGGCGCCGTCTTCAGCTTCGAACGTGACGGAGTCGAGGTCCGGAAGGAAGTGTTGCTCGAGCCTGGAAGCTATCGACTCGAGCTCAACGTCGAGGTCGTGAACCGTACGGATCGAACGCTGACGAGCAATTTTGAAATTCTCTGGCCCGGTGCGGTCGAAGAGGGGAACGACTTCAAGGAGCAGGGCTTGGTCGCCCTGGTGAACGACGATGTAGAGCGTGAGCTGCTCGCGGGTGTGGGTTCACCCGGATTCTTTTCGAAGTTCACCGGTGGAGGGGAAGCGCCCGAGGTAACGAAGTTCGTCGGCAACGTCAGCTGGGCGGGAGTCGACGAACGTTACTTCGTCTCGGCCTTGCTACCGGACGACTCTGATCTCGAGGTGAGGTTCGAGCCCATCGAGCCCGGCAAGGTGGCCGCGGTCGCGCTGGCAGCTCGCGCGATCGAGATACGGCCGGGAGAGTCGGTGAGGCGAACCTATCGCGCCTACATCGGCCCGAAGGTCGTGAGCGAACTCTCCGACGTGGGTGCCGAGCTGGAGCGGTCCATCAACCTCGGATATTCGTGGCTGGAGCCCCTGACGTTCTTCTTCCACTGGCTCCTGGCGCAGCTCTACGCCCTGATCCCCAATTACGGTGTCGCGATCATCATCGTCACGATCCTCGTCCGCGTCGTCACGATGCCCATCATGACGCGTCAGATGAGATCGATGGAGAAGATGCGTGAGCTTCAGCCTCAGCTGAAGGAGATCCAGGCGAAGTACAAGGAAGATCGCCAGCGTCAGTCTGAAGAGACGATGAAGCTCTACAAAGAAACGGGTGTAAATCCCCTCGGTGGCTGTCTCCCGATGTTACTTCAGTTCCCGGTCTTCATCGGACTCTTCTACGCGCTCCAGAGCACGATCGAGTTGCGCCATGCGCCCTTCATGCTCTGGATCACCGACCTCTCGGCGCCCGAGACGCTCTTCACGATTCCCGGGCTGGGGGTTCCGGTGCGGGTTCTTCCGCTCGTCATGGGGGCCTCGATGGTGCTTCAGCAGCGCATGACCCCGATGACGGGGATGGATCCCGCCCAGGCGCGGATGATGACGACCGTCATGCCCATCATGATGACGGTTCTCTTCTATCAGTTTCCGTCGGGATTGGTGCTCTACTGGATGGTGAGCAACTTCCTCGGGATTGGGCATCAGCTCTTCGTGAGACGGAGAATGAGCGAAAAATCATGAATTTCGTTCGATCGAACAGGCGGTCGCCTGCTCGATAGGGTGAATTAACGAGTACGCTGCCCCTCGCCACAGAGGAGCAGCCTCACAAGGGATAAGAGGCGAGTAAATCGATGTACGACTCAAAATCAGAAGCGAACGAGTTTGTAGGTGACGATCGCGACGAGGCGGTCGCGAAGGCGTGCCGGTTTTTCGGTGTGGAAGAGGGGGATCTCAAGATCGCGCTCGCAGATGCAGGCGAGATCATGGGTGTCGGGGCGCGCACCGTCGTAGTCGCGATTCCGAAGGGAGCCACTCCCCCGAGCGGCGGTGGTGATTCAGGTGGTGGCCGCTCGCGTGATCGCGGCGATCGCGGCGATCGCGGTGGGCGCTCGCGTGATCGCGGGGACCGCGGGGACCGCGGGGACCGCGGTGGTCGGGGCCGTGATCGTGATCGCGACCGGCCTCGAGGGCGGAGAGACGAAGAGCCCGAAGAAATGAAGTCCGAGGATGTCGCGAGCGCGATGCGGGTCGAGCGAGAGCCCGTTGGAGAGTCCCGCGGGATCGCGGAGGGAAAAATCGGTGAGATGGGTGAATTCATCCGTGGAGCGGTCGAGAAGATGGGCCTCGGAGCCTTCCGCATCGCGGAGTCGGCTGAGGGTGACTTCACCGTCTACGAGCTCAGAGGTGAAGCCGCGATCGCGCTCGGAGGAGGCGATGGCAGGGCGGTCGACGCGTTGCAGCTCATCGCGAACCAGGCCGCGATGCGGAAGAGCGACGATGCTCCTCGCGTCGTGGTGGATGCTGAGGGCGATACGGAGCGCCGGGGAGAGTTCCTCAATCGGCTAGCCGACCGGGCATCGAAGCGCGCCGAAGAGACGAAGCGCTCGGTCGCCCTCGACCCGATGAATGCCCGAGATCGGCGCGCCCTCCACATGGCGGTTCGCGATCTCGGAAGCTGCGCGACCATGAGCGTAGGGAGTGGCCGATACCGCCAGGTCGTGGTGGTGCCGAAGGGTGCACCCGACTACGAGGAGGCCCTCGCCTCGGCGTCGAAGACCGGCACGAACGACTAGCGGCAACCAGGGGAACTCCGCCGGGCGATGGAGCCCTGAGAGAGCCCCGGCTCCGCGGCCCGGATCCACGACTCGTGGACCGATTCCGCTCGGACGGCAGCGTTCCACGTGGAAACTCGAACGCGATTGACCGTGTTCCACGGGGAACAGAAATCATCGACCCCCTACCCCCAAATCACGACCGCGAGAAGGCGTCACCCGAAGACCTGCTCGCCGAGGGGCTACGGTGTGTTGGGGACTGGGGAGACGGAACCGTACAGGCCCTTCTGACTTTCGCTCATCTCCTCGCCCAATGGTCCGAGAGGATGAACCTCACCGCCCACCGCGACGTTCCATCGATAATCCGCCACCTCGTACTCGACGCAGCAGCCCTCATCCCCCACCTCCCCCCGGCCAGGCGGCTGACCGACATCGGGTCGGGGGCGGGACTCCCCGCCATCCCGCTCGCGATCCTGAAGCCCCAGACCGAGGTGGTGAGCGTCGAGCCACGCTCGAAGCGAATCTACTTCCAGAAGGCCGTTGCGCGGCAGCTTGGTCTCTCGAATCTCGTTCCGCTTCAAGGCCGCGCGGAAGACCTCCCCCCGATGCCGTCGGATCTCGTGATCGCCCAGGCGGTTGGACGACCCTCACTCGTACTCGATTGGATGCTCCCCTGGTGCCGCGTTTCGGGCTGGGTCGTGATTCCAACCAGCGAATCAGTCCTCAGCGGGGATCTCAATCTCGACCCGCGCGTCGCTCAGGCGCGCACGACCCCCTATCACGTGCCCTTCAGCTCCACCCAACACGTGATCTGGAGCGCCCAGAAGGTCGACCCGGACCCCTCGACGAGCTAGCAGCCTGAGAGCGGGCCGTGCGGCGAAACCCGCCTCTCTGTGATACCTAAGTCCCGATCTCGACTCCACGACACGCGGCGTCGAATTCATCGAATGGATTCTCTCGAGGGGGGCGGGAAGATCGACACCGAGCCCAATACATCATCTCAACGCAGCTTGACGGAGGCCATCTCCGCGCCGAACCCTCGATCCCGCGTCATCGCCGTGGTGAATCAGAAGGGAGGGGTGGGGAAGACCACCTCGGCGGTCAACCTTGCGGCCTGCTTCGCGGTATCGGAGCGCTCGACGCTCCTCATCGACTTGGACCCCCAGGGGAACGCCTCTTCCGCGTACGGCATCACGAACCCGGAGCGGCAGATCTACGACGCCCTCATCGGGGAGGCGGCGATCGGAGATGTAGCCGTTTCAACACGGTTGGACCATCTTCGAATTGTTCCCTCTGGGAAAGATCTCGTTGGGGCCGAGATCGAGCTCGTGACTTCGGAAGACCGCGCCCGGCACCTCGAATCCGCTCTCGCGGATGTTCGAAACGCGTACGACGTCATCTTGATCGACTGCCCTCCCTCCCTCGGCATCCTGACCCTCAATGCACTCACCGCCGCGGATTCCCTCCTCATCCCCCTGCAGTGCGAGTACTACGCCCTCGAAGGGCTTGCGCGATTGCTGGAGACGGCAGAGCTCGTGCGAAAGGATCTCAATCCGAGACTCGAGGTCGAGGGCATCATCCTCACCATGGTGGACCTGCGGAACAACCTCAGCCGCCAGGTCGAGGCCGAAGTGCGGAGCCACTTCGCCGACAAGGTCTATCGCACCCGCATCCCCCGCAATGTTCGACTCAGCGAAGCACCGAGTCACGGCGAGCCCATTCTCCTCTACGACGTTCACTCGAAGGGTTCGATCGCCTACCTGAAGCTCGCCGAAGAAATCGTCGAACGCATGGCGCGCGAATCCGAGGCGTCGACTTCTCCCCACCCGGAACTCGAACGGGACATCACTCTTGAAAATGGCTCCACCGGAGGAACTCATGAGTAATCGCCGCAGTGCGCTCGGCAGAGGGCTCGGCGCCTTGATCCCCGGCGCAGGAATCGAAGCTCCGGGAAGCACAGTGCGCCGGCCTCTTCCCGCGCCTCCGGCCGCCGATGCGGATGCTCGCCCGAGCGGCGAGGTGGCTTCGCCGCTCCTTGCCGTCGCGGACATCGACCCCAATCCCGAGCAGCCACGGCGGCACTTCGATGCCGAACAGCTCTCCGAGCTCGCCGGCTCGATCGAGCGCCACGGCGTGCTCCAGCCCGTTGTGGTGCGGCGAGTAGGCGACCGCTACGAGCTCATCATGGGAGAGCGGCGCTGGCGAGCGACCCAGCGCGCGGGGCTCGAAACCATCCCGGCCGTGATCGCCGACGTCGAGCCACGGGATCGTCTCGAGCTCGCGATCATCGAGAACGTCCAGCGACAGGACCTCAACCCCATCGAGCTCGCCCACGCGTATCGCGCACTCGCAGAGAACGGTGCTACCCAGGAGGAGATCGGTGAGCGGGTGAGCAAGAAGCGCTCGAGCATCGCGAACCACATGCGTCTGCTCGAACTCAGCCGCGACCTCCAGCAGGATATCGAAGAAGGCCGCTTGACGATGGGCCACGCGAAGGCGCTACTCCAGATCGGCAACCCAGAGCGCCGGCGTCTCCTCGGCGACCGGGTCATCGCCGAGCAGCTCTCGGTACGCGAGGCCGAGCAGCTCGGGCGCGAGATCGCGGGCCCGGTCAAACGCACCGCACCCCGCAAACCGCGCAAGGTCAGCAGCCCGCTCGACCCGAGTCTCGAGCCGATCGTCGAGCAGCTGCAGCGCCATCTTCAGACCCGCGTTCGCATCAGCGGCGGTAGCTCGCGCGGGAAGATCGAGATCGAGTACTTCGAGAAGGATGATCTCGACCGTCTCGTCACCCTGCTCCTCAACACTCGCTGACCTCAACACACTCTGAATAGGCGCCTCCAGATCCCGAGGGAGGGGGATCGAGCAATGGGTCTCCGATTCCAAGCCGCCGGATCCATCTCCGAGTCGTCGACGATGGATTCCGTTTTCGTTCCCGTCGCGCTTCGTCCCCGCATATTCGTTCATCGAACCTGCAACTTAGGGTTGCGCCAGGGGGGTCGAACTCGCCAGAATGAGCCGAGAAACCACGCCCTCCGCGATCTTCGGAATCGCGAAACGATGTGCGCCGTCGCCGCGATCGGCGTCCGCGATCGCGCCCGGGAGCCATGGGTTTCGGACCCGCTCTGGGCGCTGGAGATGAGATGGCAGAAGCCGTGATGGAGCGACACAGGGCCGATGCGGCGCACTCCGCCGACGGCTCGGAAGACCCATGCGGCGCTCTCCCCCCGCCCGTTCTCATCGAATCCGGTACTCGATTCGAGGGTACGCTGACGTTCAGGGGCTCCGCACGCATCGAAGGCGAGTTTCAGGGTGAAATCGCCGCAACGGGTCGACTCGAGCTCGCCGAAACTTCTCGCGTCGCGGGCAGGGTCGAAGCGGATGTGATCATCATCGCCGGTCACTTCGATGGCGAGCTGATGGGTCGAGCTCGAGTCGAGATTCTCGCCAGCGCGGAGGTCACGGGAAGCCTCTCGACCGCCCGACTCGAAGCCGCAGAGGGCTGTCGCGTGAAGGCGAAATGCCGAACCGGTCGGTCCATCCCACCGGCAAATCAGTCACCCGCCCCGGCTTGAAAGTCAGCCCAGCTATGTAAGAATTGCCGCGCCGCAATCCAGGGATTCGGCGGTACCGAGCCACGCGGCTCCAGCGGCAGCCCTCGGGCAGCGAACGCGGCAAGCTGGAGTGCGGGGTGATTCAGCAAGGTAGCCAGGCCGGAAACCAGGCCGGGACACACCAGGCACGATTCCAGGCA
>CBDUYG010000029.1:0-15398 GCA_965371385.1 uncultured Myxococcales bacterium
CCATGTTCCCGGGATCCGCCTCGCTCGCGCGCTTGAACGCGTCTTCGGCGCCCTGAAGATCTCCCTTGTTGAAGGCCACCATGCCGGCAAGCTGCTGTAGCGAGCCATCTTCGGGGTTCTCCTCGACCGCCTTCGCGATCGTCGCCTCGGTCTCGGCCAGGTGCTCGGGATTCATGCGATCCACCTGGAAGAGCGCCCGCAGGACCTTGGGATTGTTGGGCGCAAGGGCGTTCGCCTCGAGCAGGAAGACCCGCGCCTCCTCGACGTTACCCTCGCTCAACCGCATCCGTCCGAGAGCGAAGTAGACCGCCGCGTCGCGATCCTCCGCTGAGATCTTCTCGAGCTCGGCCAGTGCCTGATCACTCTTTCCGATTCGCAGGAGGCTCTGGGCGACCAATACCCGGGTGGCGTTGTGATCGGGACGCGCTCGCAGATAGCGTTGGCCTTGCTCGATCGCGTACTCATGCTCGCCCAGGACCTGATGGATCGTGGCGAGCATGCGTCGCGCTTCGAGCAGGGTCGGGTCGAGCTCAACGGCACGCGCGAGCTCTCGCCGGGCGCCGCTCTGATCGTTGACGGTGGCGAGCGCCGAGCCGAGAACGAAGTGAGCTTCGGCCCAATCGGGCTTGCCGTCGGCGGCGGCTCGCAGGGCATCGATTCCCTCCTCGGGCCTGCCCATCGCGAGCAGGGCCTTGCCCCTGACGAACCGCCCTTCGGCGAGCGATGGAACCTCGACCAGGACCGCATCCACGAGTTCCAGTCCCTCGAGAATACTTGCGTTGCTGGCCGCATCGACGTCCGCGTCACCGGCATCGCGCTCCTCGATCACCTCGCGGAAGCCCAAATCGATCAGGAGCTCCGCTTTTCGCAGGCGGGCGTTGACGTGGGTCGGGTCGGCCGCGAGTGCAGCGTCGACGGCCTCGAGAGCGCCGGAGAGGTCGCCCTTCTTGCCCAGATAGGCCGAGAGTACGAGGGCCGGCTCGGGATCGTCCGGATTCTGGGCCGCAGCTCCGCGTACCAGCTCCTCGGCCTTTTCCTCGTCGCCTTCGCTGCGGTAGTAGCGCGCGAGCATGTAGACGAGCTGGGTGTCCTCGTCGATGGCATCGATACCCTCCTGCAAGGCCTGGGCGCCGAGCTCTCCTCGATCGGTGGCAATGTAGAAGGCCGCGAGGTTCTGATACGCATCCATGCGCTCGTCTTCCTCGACCACCCTGGACGCATTCTGGAAGGCCTCTTCGGCCTCGGCGTATCGATTCGGATCGCGAACCAGGAATTTGCCGAGTGCCGTGTAGCCCTTGAAATCCTGCCCTTGCTCGGCGGCCTTCCAGAACCAGGGCTCGGCCTCCTCCCTACGGCTCTGGCGCTCATAGAAGGAAGCCAGTATCAGGAGGGTCGAGCGACTCTCGGAGTCGATCTCGACGGCTCTCAGGTACATCTTCTCGGCCTCGTCGGGGCGAGCGAGGACCTGCAGCGCGCGCCCGGTAAGCAGCAGAGCTTGTGCATTGTCGGGCTCCAGCTCGAGGACCGCTTCACCCTGGGCCAGCCCCTGCTCGTGGTCGCGAGCCAGCATCGCGATCGCTCCCAGGCTGAGTCGCGCCTCGATGTTCGAGGGATCGAGCCGGACCGTCTCACTCAGCTCCCAATACGCGTCACGGCCCTTCTTGAGCTTCATGTAGGCCTTGGCCAGCTCGTAGTGCGCGCCCGCATTGTTGGGGTCGATCTTGAGAACGTTCTTGAACTCGATGACGGCCTCGTTGAATTTCTCCTCCTCGACGTAGGCCATCCCCTGATCGTAGAACTGGGTCAGCTTCTCCTCGTCACTTCGACAAGCGGTGAGAAGGAGCGAGACCAGCAGAATCGCCGCGAATCGAAGGACGAGAGACCGAGTGGAATGAGACATGTTGAGACCCTCATGAAGCCATCTTCGGAGGCGATGTTCCGACTATCGGGTAGAGCCCCCTGGCCAAGCGGTCGGGAATACTAGCCCGCAATCTGCATCAAGTCGCCCTCGTAAAGATGAGATCAAAGAGGCTCTTCGGGTTCGGTGATGCACAATCCGGGTACAGCCGGAGCGTCGCCGGGATCGCGGCGATCAGTTCTTCTCATCGTCGGGCTTGAAAATAGAGCCGCGATTGCGCCTCCATGAAGGGTGGGTGATCCCCATGCGCTGAACCATGTAGTTGAGCTTGCGCCGGCTCACCCCAAGCAGATCAGCCGCGTCCTTCTGCACGAAGCCCACCCGACGCAAGGCCGCCAGCACGACCTCGCGTTCGACGTCGCTGAGCAAGAGCCCCTCGACCGGGAGGTCGAGCCGCTCGCCGGTCCCGAGCGAGAGTGTGGGACCATCCTCGATCGCGAGATCCGCGACCTCGACCCTGGAGCCGGTGGCCATCAGGACGGCCCGCTCGATTGCATTGCGGAGCTCGCGAACATTACCCGGCCAGTCATGCGCCATGATGCGCGACAGGGCGGGCTCGCTGAAAGCCTCGAGCGATTGACCCAGCTCCCGGGAAAATTGCGCGAAGAACCGGTGAGAGAGAGCCAGTAGATCCTCGGGCCGCTCGCGCAGGGGAGCGAGGTGGATCTCGATCACATTCAAGCGAAAGTAGAGATCCTCTCGAAATTCGCCCCGCGAGACCGCCCGGCGCAGGTCGCGATTCGTGGCGGCGATGATGCGGGCATCGGTACGCCGGGGCTGCGAGCCTCCCAGACGGTAGAACTCCTGATCCTGTAGCACCCGCAGCAGCTTGGCCTGGGTGGCGGGGGAGGTCTCCGCGATCTCGTCGAGCAAGAGCGTCCCGCCGTCGGCCTCCTCGAAGCGGCCCAGGCGCAGGGATTCGGCTCCGGTGAAGGCCCCGCGCTCGTGACCGAAGAGCTCCGACTCGAGCAGGGTTTCGGGCAACGCCGCGCAGTTGACCTTGACGAAAGCTGCGCGGCAACGCCGCGAGCGCGCGTGAATCAAGCCTGCGATCACCTCCTTCCCGGTTCCCGTCTCGCCCGTGACGAGCACCGTCGAGGCGATCCCGGCCACCTGTTCGGCAAGGGCGACGGCCTCCTTCATCGAATCACTCTCCGCCACGAAGTCACCATCCTTGACTCCGAGGACACCCTCTCGCCGCAGCTCCATGACCTCGCCGACGAGACTGCGGTGTTCGACGGCGCGCTGAACGCGCAGCTCGAGTTCGTGCAGCTCGAAGGGCTTTTGAATGAAGTCGACCGCGCCGAGCTGCATGGCCTCGACGGCATTCTCGACGGATGCGTATGCAGTCATCAGGATGACGCTGGGTTGCGGATTCCGCCTGAGCGCGGCACGCAGCACTTCCACTCCGTTTGCACCCGGTAGCCGCAAATCCGTGACCACGACGTCGTAGCAGGGGGATGCGTCGTCCGAGAGCACGGCGATGGCCGCCGCACCATCGATGGCCTCGTGGACCTCACTCCAGCTGTCGCGCAAGGCGGTCACGATCGCCAGGCGAAGAGCCTCGTCGTCCTCGACGACGAGGATACGAGCCGACAGGCTCGCGCTCGGGCGCGCTTTCGTCGCGATCGAAGGCGACGGTGACTCCCCGCTCATCGAGTCAGGGTTCCCCTCTCTTCCCGTCAGGAGGCGAATTGATCACCCGACGGGATGACGTATTGCTTTCCCCGCTGCCGCAGCCAGCCGTCTTCCTTGAGCCGCTTGACGGCGCGCGTGACGGTCTCGCGCGAGGTCCCGATCATGTCCCCGATCTGCTGGTGGGTCAGCGCGGGAGTGATTCGCACTCCGGCGGCTCCGCTCTCATTCCGGGCGATGCGCTCGAAGAGCCCGCGGGCCCGCTCCTGAACCCTCTGGAACGAGATCGAGCTCGCCTGCTCACCGGTGTCCCGCAGGCGGCTGGTCAGCTCGCGAATCACACAGAGGGAGAGATCCGGGCTGTGCCGCAGCATCTGGAGGAAGTCCCGGCGAGAGAGAGCCAGCAGTCTGGTCGGCTCCAGCGTCTTGGCGCTGGCCGAGCGCGGCTCCTGATCGAGCAGCGACATTTCCCCGAAGAAGTCTCCGGCGCTGAAGAGATTCATGATCTTCTCGCGGCCGTCTTCGGAGGACTTCGTGATCTTCACGCGACCGGCCTGGATCACGTACATATAGTCGCCCGTCAACCCCTCCTCGACGACGATCGAATCCTTGGGATAGCGGCGCTCGATGAGATGGGTCGCGAGAGAGTCGAGATCTTCCTCGCTGGCGTTGCGAAAGAGCGGGATCGCACGCAGTGATTCACGAGCTTCGGTACGAGAGAGAGCTTCGGTCATGACGATTCCTTCCCCACTTCTGCGGGGCGTCGTCTTCCTGGCCCGGGAGCCTCCCGACGAATCGGATCGGGCTCCGCTACCGGGAGGAGCCCTCCCGGCTTCTCCCTCTAGATCAGGTCCTCGCGCCCCTCGGCCTCGAGTAAGGCCACGAACCGCTTTACGTCTGAGCTGCGGTCCAGCTTTGTGATCAGGATCACATCCCCTCTATCGACCACTGCGAGATTATCTACACCCAGTAGAGCAATCTTTCGCTCCTGGCCCCAAATCAAATTGGAACGGGAATCCAGGAGAGTGACGTCTCCGGCGATCACGCGGTTGCCGGATTTCTCGACCGTTCCGCGGCCACTCGATTCCCCCACCCCCAGCTCCTCCGCGAGGGAGGCCCAGGTCCCGACGTCGCTCCACGCGAAGGAGACCGGCAGCGTCCAGACCCGGCGACTGCGCTCCAGGATCGCGACATCGACGGGGAGCGAGGGCGCCAGGCGGTACGCTTCTTCGAGGGCGGCTCGGTTCCGGCCTCTGGGCTTCGCGCGCAGCGGTGCGAGGGCGCGGTGCAGATCAGGCGTGCACGACTCGACCTCCTCGAGCAGGGTTCGCGCGCTCCAGACGAAGACGCCCGCATTCCAGAGATAGCCACCATCGGCCAGGTATCGCCGGGCCCTGGCGGAGTCGGGCTTTTCGACGAAGCGAGCGACCCGGTGCAGACCCTTGAAGCTGCCCTCCACCGGTTCCCCGACGCGAATGTATCCGTAGCCGGTATCGGGCCGAGTCGGTTCAACGCCCAGGGTCACCAGAACGCGGGCTCGATCCGCCGCCCGCGCCGCCCTCCGGATCGCCGCCGCGAAAGCGCCGACGCGGGGGACGTGATGATCCGCCGGCAGCACGGCCATCACGGCATCGGGATCCTCCGCCGCGATCCGCTGGGCCGCCCAGGCAATCGCCATGGCGGTATTGCGACGCAGGGGCTCGACGAGGACCCGGGAAGCGGGCAGACGGGAGGCCGATCGGACTTCTCTCGCATGCTCGCGACCGCAGACGATCCAGACGCAGCCCTCACCTGCGAAGCCCCGAGCGCGCTCGAGGGTCGCATCGAGCAGGCTCTGGCCGCCGACCACCTCCAGGAAGGGCTTTGGATAATGCCTGCGCGACGCGGGCCAGAATCGCTCGCCGGCCCCCCCTGCGAGGATGACGGCATGAAGGGGAGCTCGGCTCAACGTCCCACGCTCACATATTCGATCCCGGCCGCCTTCATCTCACGTTCCTTGTAGACATTGCGCAGATCGACGACGATCGGCTCGGCGACGAGTCTCTTGATCCGTTCCCAGTCGAGCATCCGGAACTGATTCCACTCGGTCGCGAGCACGATCGCGTCTGCGCCCTCGGCGGCCTCATAGGAGTCCTTGCAGAGGGCGAGCTCCGGCAGGAGCTCACCCGCTTCGGCCATCGCCTGGGGATCGAAGGCGCGCACCGTCGCTCCCCCATCGAGCATAGCCCGGGCGATATCCATCGCCGGAGACTCTCGCACGTCGTCGGTCTCGGGTTTGAACGAGAGACCCAGCAGGGAGATCGTCTTGCCCTCGAAATCGCCGCCGACGGCGCTCCTCACCTTCTCGATCACGTGCTTGCGTTGATGCTCATTGGCGCGAATCGCGGCCTCGATGATCTGGAATTCGTGGCCCAGCTCCCTCGCAAAGTGTGCCGCCGAGAGGGTGTCCTTGGGAAAGCAGGATCCGCCATAACCCGGCCCCGCGTGCAGGAACTTCGACCCGATGCGGCGATCCAGCCCCATCGCCCGGGCGACGCCCTGTACGTCTCCGCCGATCCGCTCACAGAGGATCGAGATCTCGTTGATGAACGAGATCTTGGTCGCCAGGAACGCGTTGGCTGCATACTTGCTGAGCTCCGCTGTCGCGACGTCGGTGTTGACCACCGGTGTCTCGTTCAGGAAGAGCGGCCGGTAGAGGTCATGCAGAATCGCCAGGGCCTGCTCGTCGCCTTCGTCGGTCCCGATCACGACGCGATCCGGCCGCATGAAATCGCCGATCGCGGCCCCTTCACGCAGGAACTCGGGATTCGAGGCGACACTGAAGTTCACCTCCTCACCCCTCTTCTGGATCTCCTCCTCGACCCACCGCCTCATCTTCTTCGCCGTGCCTACCGGCACCGTGCTCTTGGTGACGATGACCTTGTAGCTCTCGATGTTCTGGCCGATCTCCCTGGAGACCGCCTCGATAAATCGAAGATCGGTACTGCCATCCTCGGCCGCCGGCGTCCCCACCGCGATGAAGATCACCAATGCGCTGCGAATGGCCTCCGGTGTGTCGTTACTGAACCTCAGCCGCCCCTCCCGCACATTCCTGGCGACGAGATCTTCGAGACCCGGCTCGTAGATCGGCATTTCGCCGCGATTCAGGGCTTCGATCTTGTCACTCAGCTTGTCTACGCAGACTACCTGGACTCCGAACTCGGAGAAGCAGGAACCCGTAACGAGCCCCACATATCCCGTGCCGATCACCGCAACGTTCATTCTTCTTCTCCTTGTCCTCGTCCCGTCATCGGGTTCGTCCTCGGCCGGACCTGCTTCCCGGCCACCCCGAATCATCGTCTCGAACCCGCATTCGCAGCGCCCTCATCACGAGTCCGCGTCTCGAGGCTCCCCGAGCAGTTTCGAATCCTCTCCCTCACGCTGCTCCGGCTCGCTCGGCTCCCCTTCGATCGAGATCGAGCCCATGTTCCGGACCAGTCGCACCGTCAGGATCGCCACTGCCGCGAGCAGAACCACGCCGATTCCGAGATCCTCGAGGCGGGTAAAGGAGACGGCGATGGCACAGAAGCAGGCGGTCAGTAGATAGAGGAAGATGACGGCCCGGCTCTGGGAGCCCTCGGAGCTGAGGAGCCGATGATGCATGTGCATGCGGTCAGCGTCGAAGATTCCGCGTCCATCCCTCAGCCTGCGGAAGATCGAGAGCAGGGTGTCCATGATCGGGACGGCGAGGGCCAGCAGGGGAACCACGAAGGTGAGGACCGAAGCCTTGCGATAGCCGCCAGTATAGCCCTCGAGTGCGAGTAGGGAGAGGGAGAATCCAAGATAGAGGGCGCCGGTGTCTCCCAGGAAAATACGCGCCGGCGGAAAGTTGTAGGGAAGGAATCCGAGGGTGGCACCGATCAGGGCGGCGCCGACCAACGCTCCCGTATACTGGTCCGCCTGCAGACAGATATACGTGAGCGTGATTGCCACGATCGCCGAAAGCCCGGTCGCGAGACCATCGAGGCCGTCGATCAGGTTGATCGCATTCGTGACCCCCACGATCCAGAGGATGCTCAAGACGAAGGAGACCCCCCAGTAGAGCTCGACGGAGCCTTCCATGCCGGGGAGCCGGAACGACTCGATCGCGAAGCCGCTCGCGAATGCCACGATCGCGGCCATGATCTGCCCGGTCAGCTTGACTACGGCGGGCATGCCAAAGCGATCGTCCCAGATGCCGATCATGAGAATGAGCGCACCGCCGAGTACGAAGCCCAGAAGCCGCCCCTGAAAGATCACGTCGGAGTCCAGCTGGGAGGCGATCAGCGCAATACCCGCAACGACCCCGGCCGCGACGGCGACGCCTCCCATCAGGGGCATGTTGGTTCGAACGCTGATCTTTCTATCGTTGGGGCGATCGATGACACCCAACTTCAGCGCCAGACGCGCAACGACCGGCGTCGCCAGGGCAGACACGAAGAGTGCCACGACCAGCGGAAGTATGAAGTCGATTTCCGACACAGGGTCCTCATGAGGTCGCCCGCGCTCGATATCTCGCGGACCGGATCGGCGGCATTGTAGACTCGATTGCCCGGAACCTCGACACGAATCCGACCGGCCACGGCGCGAGATTCCCATTCCTCACGCTCCATCCGGACATTCAGACGGGAGAAGGATCCGAGTGAAGGCTTGCCTCGTGGAGTCGCCCCGGAGCCGCGTGGCGAAATTCAGCCGCGCAGCAGCCCGAATTGGGGAGCCCGCCTGGGGCCGGACCGGGGCAGAAGTGATCCCGGCGATCGGCGCCGAATCCGGTCATGGGCCGAATCAGTAGTAGCCGTAGCTCTCTCGCTCCGCGTCCGCGTCGTTCAGCACCATTCCCAGGATTTTTCGGCGATCCAGAATCTCGAGCACCGCGTTGACTTCCTCGCGAGGCGTCTTGTTCGCTCGCACGACCACGACGATTCCATCACAGAGATCGCTTACGATCTTCGCGTCCGGCAGCCCCAGGCACGCGGGAGTATCGAGGATGACTCGATCGTAACGGCTGACCAGCTCCTCGATCAAACGCTCCATCTGCGCCGAGGCCAGGAGCTCCGAGGGATTGTCGGGCTGCTGCCGCACAAGGATGGCTTCGAGGCTGGTGCCCTCCACCTTGACGACCGCCTCATCGAGGGAGACCTGGCCGAGGAGTAGCTCGGTCAGGCCGGTCTCGGGCGTAACTCCCAGAGTCTTGTGGATCGTCGGTCGCCGCAAATCGCAATCCACCACGATCACCTTCGTATCCACGCCCATCGCCGTCACCACGGCCAGATTGACGGCGGCCGTGCTCTTGCCCTCTCCCGCATTGGCGCTGGTGACGCCGACCGTCGCAATCGGTGTCTGGTCGGAGATTGCTTCGAGACGTCCGCGCAGGGTCCGAAACTGCTCGGCGATATAGGACTCTGGCCGCAGGATCGCAATGCGGCGCTTGTTCAGCTCGTTGGCCTCCTGGCTCGAGAGCGCTTCGACCTTCTTGCTCTTGCGGCTGAAGACGCGCCGAAGAATACCCTTCTTCTCAGGCGTTCGAAGGGGCGCAGTCTGGGGAGTCATGTCCCAGTCGAGGGCCTGCACGGGGGCAGCCTCGTTGCCGGAGATCTTCTGTCTCCGTTCCTGCTCTGCTTTCTGAAGGGCTTCGTAGTTACCCATGATTACTCCCGTGCAACCTCCGTCAACGAAGGAAGCTCAGGAACCTCCGTCGTCGGGGCTCGGCCGCGCCGGCACCTGTGTAGTTTCGATTCAGATATTCGGGTGCGGGCAGCGCCAGGTTGGCGACCACATCCTTGATCACGCCGGCGTCGACGTGGGGCGACTCCCGGGCATAGGATTGAAGCAACGCGGCGTCGCAGATGTTGTTGATGATCCTCGGAATCCCCTGGGAGGCGCTGAAGAGCTCCTTCACGGCGCTGCGCTTGAAAATCCCCTTGCCGGTATAACCGGCCCGGGCCAGCCGCTCGGCGAGATAGTCGCGCAGCTCCCTTTCGTTGAAGGGTCGCAGGTGATGACGCAGGGCAATACGCTGGCGCAGCTGGCGCAGCTCGGGGCGCGAGAGGAGCTCGTTGAGCTCGGGCTGCCCGACGAGCAGGATCTGGAGCAGCTTCGAGGTGGGGGTCTCGAGATTCGATAGCAGCCTCACCTCCTCGAGCATCTCGGGGGAGAGGTTCTGGGCCTCATCAATGATGAGAAGCGTCTGCTGGTCGTTCGCCAGGCGCTCGATCAGGAAGTCGTTCAGAGCCAGTAGATAGTCGGCCTTCGTCTCACACTTCTTTTCGATTCCATACTCGCGAAAGAGCATCTCGAAGAAGTCCAGCGGAGTCAGAATCGGATTGAAGATGAAGGCCATCGCGGTCGAGGAATCGAGCTGGGCGAGCAAGGCGTGCAGCAGGGTGGTCTTGCCGGTCCCGACCTCACCCGTGAGCAGGACGAAGCCCTTTCCGGACTGGACTCCGTAGACGAGGGTCGCCAGTCCCTCACGGTGCGCCTCCCCGAGGAAGAGGAAGGTGGGATCGGGCGTCATCTCGAAGGGGCGCCGTACGAATCCATAATAGTCGCAATACATCGTCTACAAACTCACCATTCACGCAAGAGGTCGATACTCAGCTTCCAGCTCGTGGAGAGCGCCGCGTCCTTCGCCCTCCTCCCCCTCCGCGCCAGAGCCCAGGATGCCCCTGAGCCAGCCCGGTGCACCATTCACCCAGATGTAGCTCAGCACACCCCCCGTCAGGAAGACGCTCGCGACGACCGCAGCCACGAACACCTGGATGCGTCTCTTCTTCCGCTGGGCGGCCAGATCGGCATCGAAGAGAATCGTGGGGATCACCGCGAGAACCGGGAAGCCAACCGCTGACTGGAGATCCCGCTGTCCATGGTACGAGGGATCGGTTCCCTCCAACACCACGCCGACTCCGACGCCCAGTGCCATCCCAAGCATCACGCCCATCATGATGATCACTCTGCGGTTCGGAGACGATACCTTGCGCGGAACGATCGCCGGCTCGAGGATTCGGAATCGCTCGCCGAGCTGTCGGCGCTCGAGGTCGGCCTGAACCGCCGCGTTCTGGCGAAGCCTGGAGAATCCTTCGAGGCTGACATGCAGCTGGCCATGGGTTCGCTCCAGACCCTCGAGCTGTTCGGCGACGCGGGGCGTCGCCGAGATGTCGGCCTGTAGGGTATCGAGCGAGACCTCGAGGCGCTTGATCTCCGCCTGGGACGCCTCGATCATGTTGGTCGATCGCATCACCTCGGATTGGGCATTCTGCTGGCTGAACGAGGCGAACGCTGGAGCTTCCTCGCTACCGTCGGCCGCCATCTCGGCGTCCCGCGCGATCGACGCCCGAACCTCTTCGATCTCATGCTTCGTTGAGATCATGTCGGGATGACGATCAGTGAAGCCCTTGGCCTTCATCTCCGCGAGACCGAGCTCCAGGATCTCGAGCCGCCGCTGGGGATTGCCAGGCTGATTCCCGGTCCCGCTCTGGCCGGCGGCGGCCAGCACCTGGTGCTCCCAGAAGCCCTTGTCGCTACGAGCGTTGTCGAGGGCACGCCTGGAATAGCGCAACTCGGATTCGGTTCGCTCGAACATGCGTTGGTTGAGGCCGAGGTTCTCGGGCAGGCTCCTCTGGTTGCTTTCCTTGACCTGGGCGATCTCTGCCGCGACCTCGGCGATGCTCTTGGAGAGGCGTTCCTGCTCAGCCGAGATGAATTCGAGACTCGTCTGGGTCGTCTTCACACGGTTGGCAATATGCTCCTGGATGAAGTCGTTTGCCAGGCGCTGGGCGACGTCGGCGGCGACACTCGGCGTATCGGACGAGAAGAATATCTCGAAGGTCGTAATGTCGATATTGGTCGACTTCATGCCCCGGGTGAGCTCAGGAAGAACGGGGCTCACCGAGATGCTTCGCTGCATCTGATCGATGATCTCGTCACGAGTCATCGTCTTCGATTGTTCCTGGTAGATCTCGAGATCGTCGATGATGCGAGAGAGACGGGTTCGGCTGAGAATCTCGGCCGTCATCAGGTTCAGGCGCTCGTTCAAATCCACGCGGCCTGCGCCCGCCTCGACGAGCTTCTCATTGACGGACTGGGGCTCGACGAGGAGCATCGCGGATGAGGTGTACTCATTCGGGAGCGCCATCGCGATCCAGTACATGGCGAGGGTCACCATCCCTGCAATCGCGCAAGCGAGCAGTCCCCGGCGCCTCAACGCGCCCAGCAAATCGATCTGTACGCCGCCCTCGACGTTCATGTGGTCACTTCCCCTCTAGAAGCGAAACGGCGCGGAATTGTAGTCGATTCGAAACCAGATTTGAAAGCGATCACTGTTCCGTAGAGGAACTCCGGTGCGGAAGAAATACTCCTTCTGATACAGGTAGTTGGCTGTGAGGTGACCCGTCAAACGCCGCCCCAGGCGGCGGGAGCCGGTCAGCGCCGCCGAAAACTGGTCCAGACGATCGCCTACTTCGGTCGTCTCCACGAAGACGGGGGTCGAGTTGACCCTCTTGCTGTAGCTGAAGCGCGCGCCGAAGGCCCAGTTCTGGAACGGATTCCAGCGAGTGGAGAGGTTGATCGAATCCGTCGTCTGGGACAGGGCCGACAAGGGATTCACGCCTTCCGAGCGCCGATAGCTTAGCGTGGTGACCGTCTTCTGCGTCGAGCCCGACAGTCCCCCCTGGGCGAACCACGTCCACTCATCGCCAGGGCTGGTGATGCTCTCCGCCAGGGGATCGTTCTTTCTCCGTGCAATCTTGGTGATGATGTAGGTCGGCCCGACCGAGAAATTGAAGCGGATCCTCGGAGTGAACAGGTAATTGATGCTGGCGAAGATCGTCGAGTAGGTAGAAGTGGTTCCCGTGGCCGGACTCGGTCGGGTAGCGGGCGGGGGGAAGGGATTCAGGATCAGTCGGCCCGTGTTATCGACGGAGACGTAGCTGACGCGAGCCCCGCCCCCCAGCTTGAGCTTCTCGCTGAACCCGTAATTCGCCTCGGTGCTTCCGATGAGAGTGGTCGAGCTGGAGAAGTTGCGTGTCGGATCGAAAGTGTTGTTCCGGTTGTCGTTGATCCTGTGAGAGAACTCGGTATTCCACGACACCCGTGGACTGAAGCTGTGATCCACCGTGATCCGCGCAACGTTTCGCAGCTGGTCCGCGATCCCCTGTACGTTGTCGCCGGCGGGATCGAAGTCGTCGTCATCGAACTCCTGCCTGGCTGAATTCTGCTGATAGTTGAAGAGATCATCGACGGTAATCCGGGTCTGCGGCTGCACCTGCCACCCACCGCTGAAGCGCAGATCGTGCCGCCACTCATTCCTGACGGTCCTGTTCGCGTTGTAGGTGTACGTGGGCACGTACCTCAAACTGACATTGAACTCCCGCCCGGTCGATCGAAGCACGAGCCTGGGCCCGATCTCGATACCAAAGGAACCGGTCTGGATCACTCTCCGGTTGGTCACGTTCGTGTCGTACCGAATCGCCGCGGTACCCCCGAAAAGGACCTCACTGTCTGCACCGAACGCGGGAATCGCGAACCACAGCAGCAAGAGCAGCAGAAGCATCAGTCGCATGGGTGGCTCCTAATCCTCGACGATCACTGTATCGCCGGCCATCAAGAAAATGTTGGACTCGGGTGCCTTGCCGGCTAGATAGGCACCGTAATTGAATCGATATTCCACGAGTCCCATGGGTGTCTTCCGCAGGATTCGAATCTTGTTCTTCTTCGCGTAGGGCGTGAAGCCACCTACCGTCGCGATGGCCTCGAGCACCCTCATCTCCTTGCGCAGGGGAAGCACCGTCGAACGGGGCAGCCCGTCTCCCATCATCGAGATCACGTTGCTGTTCATCTCCGTTACGATGACGGTGACATCGGGCTCCACGATGAACTTGGTGAGTGCCTCGGTGATGACCTCCTTGAGCTCCTGGGGAGTCAGCCCCTCGGCCTGGATATCGTCGAGCAGCGGTGCCGAGATCATCCCATCGGGCCGTACCGGAACCTGGACACCCAGCTCCGGATTCTTCCATACGCTGATCGTGAGGACGTCAGTCACCCCGATCACATAGGGCTTGCGCTCGCCCGGCACGGCTTCGGGGGGCGGCAACGCCCCGGGATTCGAACAGGCGGCAGCGACGAGTTGTACGATGCAGACCCAGAGGAGGCTCGTGAGGGTCCAATTCGGGCGGGCTCGGCTCGTTGCGATCTTGGATGCAGTCATTAGAGTCGCGCCTCGTTCAAGCCACTTTCCTTCATTTTGTAGAGGAGCGCCTTGTAGCTGATCTGAAGTCGCTCCGCGGCCTCCTTCCGGTTCCAACGGGTCTGGTGCAGGACCTTCTCGATCACCTTCTTCTCGGCGATCTGTGCGGCGCGCTTCGAGATGGCTTTCAGGTCCAGCTCGCCGCTGAAGTCCACGCCCATGGATTCGAGATCGAAGCCCCTCTCGCCCTCGCCCGAATCTTCCTGCTCCGGTTTCCCGCGCATCGCGATCTCCTGGAGCACGGCATCCTCGTTGCCGAGCACGACCATGCGCTTCACCATGTTCTCGAGCTCGCGCACATTGCCGGGCCAGTGATATCCCTGCAGTACTCCGTAGGTCGAAGGGGTGAGCTCCTTGAGGTCCTTGTTGTACTGCTCGTTGTATTTCTGCAGGAAGTGATCGACCAGCAGCGGCACCGCGTCGATTCGATCGCGCAGGGGCGGCAGGTTCACGGTGACCACGTTGAGCCGGTAGTAGAGATCCTCGCGGAAGCTCCCATCCTTCACGGCTTCTTCGAGGTTGCGGTTGGTCGCCGCCAGAATCCGGGTATCGACCTTGACGTCGGCCTCGCCACCGAGCCTCGAGAACTCACCGTCCTGCAGAACCTGCAGCAGCTTGGCCTGGAGGCTCGGATGCATCTCGCTGATCTCGTCGAGGAAGATCGTGCCCTGGTTCGCGTACTCGAACTTTCCGAGCTTGCGCCGCAGGGCGCCGGTGAAGGCTCCCTTTTCGAAGCCGAAGAGCTCGCTCTCGAGCAGCTCGGACGGCAGGGCGGCGCAGTTGACCTTGACAAAGGGATGACTGCGGCGATTCGACAGACTGTAGAGGCCGCGGGCTACCAGCTCCTTGCCCGTTCCGCTCTCACCTCGAATCAAGACCGTGATGTCCGTATCCGCGACCTGCTCGATGATGCTGCGGATCTCGATCATCTTCGGGTTGTCGCCGAAGAGCCCCAGGATGTCCGACTCATGACGCACGCGGCCGCGTAGCTGCTGGACTTCTTCCTTGAGAGCGTGAGTCTCGAGCGCCTTCTGGAAGGCGAGCTCCAGCTCCTCGACCTCGAAGGGCTTGCGAAGGAAGTCCGATGCCCCGAGCTTCATCGCCTCGACGATCATTCGAGCTTGCCCATGCCCCGAGAGCATCACCACCGGTACATCGGGAATGCGCTGCTTGAGGTGCCTCAAGGTCTCGAGGCCGTCCATCCCCGGAAGCACTGCATCCAGGGTGATGATGTCCGGTTGAGACTCATCCAGGCTCGCGAGGGCCTCTTCTCCATCGCCAACGGCTGTGACGCTGTAGCCCTGTCTCAAAGCCAGAGTCTCCAAGTAATCACGAATTCCTGGGTCGTCGTCGATCACCAGGACTTTGAATCGCTCTGCCATCTTCTCGCTTCCTCCACCACCGATTCATATGACAGCGAATACCGATCCAATCAGGAGCACGGTCCCACGATCGGTCCCTGATATGGATCCACTGCCATGCGCTCGCAATTGGAAAATCGCCCACTTGGTCTCATGGAGACACTTCTATTTCCCATTGAGAGCGTCTATTTTCTCGTAGTGTGGAATACTTTTCCTCATATAGGAA
>CBDUYG010000030.1:0-14883 GCA_965371385.1 uncultured Myxococcales bacterium
GCGCCCTACGAGGCTCCCGACAAGCCCGAGCTGGTGATCGATTCGGGCAATCAGACGGTCGAGGAGAGTGTCGAGGCGCTGCTGGGATTCTTGCGGGATAAGGGCTATCTATCGGCTTAGGGCACTGTGGGGCGTCGCAGGCGCTCGCAAGTGAGCGCGTGTGTCTCAGCTCCAACCCCGGTTCGGCCGATGTAATGGGTGTCCTGAAACGGGGATTGGGTGAACCAGCGTTTGAAGCACATGCTTGACCGGACCCAGCGATTCGAGGTCTCGAATTCGAGAGCCTGGATGCGCTTCTGCGTCCTGCTGGTGGTGATCTGGCTATCGGCCTCCGCGCCAGGCTGTGCCTCCTTCGGCTTCCTCCAGAACGACCGTCACGCGCAGCGCGAGGTCCGCCCCGAACTTCCGGTCGATTACGACATTCTCGTCGCGGAGATGGCTCTCAATGAGGCCGATTTCCCGGCCGCCCGGTCGGCGATGTTGCGCGCAGCCGAAAAGGATCCCGAGTCCGCCTATCTGCAGCTGAGATTGAGCCGGATCTCGGCTCAGCTGGAAGACATGGACGGTGCCATCCTGCATGCCCAGCGTGCCGTGGAAATCGCTCCGAACGACGAAGAGGCGCGCATCCTGCTGGGCGGGTTCTACCGCATCAGTCGCAACGTCGAAGGCGCCGAGGCGGCGCTGATCGGTGAGGACGGCAAGCCGATCAGCGATTCTGCGGCCTTGCTCCTCTATCAGGTCTACCTCGAAAGCGACCGCCTCTCGGATGGCCTCGCGATCGCGGAGGATCTGATCAAGAACCGGCCTGACGTGCTGGGCGGCTACATGGCCCTGGCGACGATCTACGAACGCATGGGTCGGCCGGCCGCAGCCGAGCGCGTGCTGCGCGAAGGCCTGGTACAGCATCCGGATCGCTTCGTACTCTTCAGTCGGCTGGCCCGGCTGAAGCGCTCGATGGGCGACATTCAAGGCGAGATCGAAATCTATCACGACATCCTGGAGCAGCATCCCCACCACCGCGGCAGCCTGCTCAGCCTCGGGGAGGCGATGGTCGCGGCCAACGATCTCGAGGGTGCGATCGACGTCTACGCCGAAATCGTCGACTACTACCCGAACGATATGAAATCCCTGCGCCGCTTCGCCTCGCTCGAGTTTACGGCAGGCCGCGTCGATCAGGCTGTGGCGTTGCTGGAGAGCGGCCTCGAGCGAAACCCCGAGGAACATCAGCTGGCGTTCTCCCTCGGCCAGATCCTGCGCGGAAGAGACGACGTCGAAGGCGCCCTGGCGACCCTCGAGCGCATTCCGCCGACGGATCCCATCTACTACGAGGCGCGCATCAATATCGTCGCCATCCATGAAGGGCAGGAGGATTACGCAAGCGCGCTGAGCGAGCTCAATGCTCTGCGTGCGATACGCCCGGACCGTGCTCTCGACTTCCATGCGGCGGGTCTCTATCAGCGCTCGGGCGAGTTCGACAGGGGCCTCGCCATCATCGAGGGGATGCTGTCTGAGGATCCGAACGACGAGGAGATCCTGTACCAGCTCGGCGTCCTCTATGGAATGTCGAATCGCATCGACAAGGCCGTCGAGGTCATGCTGCAGGTGCTCGAGCTGAACCCCGACAACGCCCACGCGCTCAACTACGTCGGTTATACCTGGGCCGAACGCGGGGAGAAGCTCGACCTCGCCGAGGAGTTCATCCTGAGGGCCCTCGTTCAGCGGCCCAACGATGGATACATCGCCGACAGTCTCGGCTGGGTCTATTACAGGCGGGGGCGAGATCTGATCCGAGCCACGCGCAGCCGGGATGGCGTCGCGATGCTCGAACGGGCGCGCGATCAGCTCACCCTGGCGGCCGAGCTGACGGGCGGTGACCCGGTGGTTTCCGAACATCTGGGTGACGTCCACCTCTCCCTCGATGAGAGGGAGCGCGCCTACGAGTTCTACCAGGAGGCGGTGGAGATGGATCACCGGCCGGAAGAGCAGCCGATGCTGCTCGAGAAGCTCGATGAGCTGCGCCGGGAGCTGGAGCAGGGCGAACAGTGAACAAGGCTGCGGCCGCCTGGCTGCTGGCGTGTCTTTCCCTGGTTGCCTGCACGAGCGTCGGCCCTGGGCCGCTTCCTCTTCCTGCCGATGACCCCCGTCCCGATCTCTGGATGCGTGCACTGCACGACAGCGCGGCCTCACGCACGAGTCTGAGAGGGGCTCTGCGCCTCTCTCTCGACGCTCCCGATCTCCGCCTCAGACGACCCCAACGCCTCGCCGTCGCGCGGCCGTCGCGGATGCGGGTCGAGACCCTGGGGCTCTTCGGCCAGATCGCCGCCGTGGTCGTGACCGACGGTTCGAGCTTTCAGTTCTTCGAGAGCGGGTCGGGAGAGGTCGAGTCCGGGGAGGTGACTCCGCATTTTCTCTGGAGACTGGCTCGCGTCGACCTCACTCCGGCCGAGGCGGTGGCCCTGCTCCTCGGGGCACCGACTCCCGATCCCGCCTGGCAGCGCGCGGGGGCCGAAGCCCTCGCGAATGGTGGGGTGGCGGTCGAATATCGTGACTCCAGCGGCAAACTGCGCCAACGCTTCGAGTTCGGTTCCGAGGGCCGGCTGCTCGAGATCGAGACCCGGGACGCGGAGCAGCGCCCCACGTGGCGAGCGCACTTTGCGGATCATCGTGAGCTCGAGGGTTCGCCCTTTGCCTACGAGGTCGAGCTGGTTTCGCATCGAGTCGATGCTCGGGCCAGGCTCCGTTTCAGCGACGTGGTCCTCAACCCGGAGCTGCCGGACGAACTCTTCATTCTGAATCTCCGGTCTTCGGGAAGAGATTGAGTCGGGCTGCCGCGGAGCAGAGGATCGAGGCCGGGATCGCCCCGGGGCCGAGACGAAAAGGCACCCGGAGGGTGGGGCAGACGAGACGCGATCCAACATCGGCAGCCCCAGCGAGCCGAGCCGGCTCTGATATAGTGCCCTCGCATTCCAGCAGCGGAGAGGCATGAACCCTTCGAAGTCCATATCCATTTCCCCGGGTTTCCTCCGGATCTCGAGCATGGCCATCGTGTGGACGGTCTTGATCGGCTTCTGCCTTTCGCTCGGGGCCTGCACCCCGGAAGACCGGGCGCAGCCGGACGATATACGGCGGCGTAGGCAGGCGGCCAAGGAGAAGAGAATCCAGAAAAGGCGGCTCCTCGAGGGGCCGGAGTTCGTCGGCGTCCGCTTCGGTCCGACCCTGGATCGCCAGGATATCGTGCGCGAGTGGCCCAGGTACAAGCTCGTCAATATTCTTGGGGCGCCGATCGAGACGCATATTGGTTATGCCTATGGTTTTCATCCTCGGGATGTGATCTTCGAGGGGCCGCTCGACCAGGGAGAGTTCTACAACGCGCGCATTCATCCGAAGGATGATCAGATCCCGAGCGCCGCACCCACGCTGCGAGACTATCTGCAGAAGAGGTTCGGCTTCGAGGCTCGTATCGAAGAGCGGGAGGTCGATGTTCTCGTGCTGACGAAGCGCCGGAGGGCCCCTCTCCTGGTTCCCTCACAATTGAAGAAATCCATCTACCACGTCAAGCCGGGCAAGCTCTGGTCGGTTCGCTCGCCGATCTCGAAACTGGTGTTGACCCTGCGCGAGGATGCGAAGTTGCCCATCGTCGACGAGACGGGACTCGATGCCGAGTACGACTTCCTGCTGGAGTGGGATCCAGCCTCGGGCTCCTATGCGTTCTTGCAGAGTCTCGACGACATCGGGCTCTCTCTCGAGCCGGCGAGGCGAACATTACCGGTGTTGATCGTGACCCCGATTCCCCCGGAGCCGGATCCGGCGAGGGCCGCGGCGGCGGTCTCCGAATCGGAGCAGGGTTAGCCCGGTGCGCCGGCTCCGATACGGCGCATCGGGCCTGGGCAGCCTGGTGCTGATCGGCTCGCTGGTCTGCCTGCTCTTCATGACCGGCTGCACTTTCGAAGAGGAGGAGAGGCGACCCGCAGACGAAGGTCGCCTGGTACGACGCTTCGTGCCCTTCGAGGATCGCTGGATCTCGGAGAGCGAGATTCCCGCCGAGCCCCAGGAAACTCCCCTGATGGTGATCTGGGAGGTCAGCGAGTTTCCGCCCGGCACGCCTCCAACTCCCGCCCAGCAGCAGGCCGCGGACGAGCTGGAGGCGAGCTGCTACCGCACGGCTCTCGAGAAGGGTTGGTTCGACTTTCGCAGGGGACTCGACGATGGCTTCCAGCTCATGTTCCAGGATCGCCGGCACTACGAGAACCGACAATACATGCTCGACGATCGTGTCCTCGACCCCGAAAGACCCGAGTTCCTGATGTACTACGGAACGCCGAAGGGCAAGCAGCTGATCGGTTTCATGTTCTACGTCGATGAGCCGCTCGGGCGCGGGCCCCAGGTCGGAGGCAACAGGACGATCTGGCACTATCACATCTGGAAGCCTCTGATGTGCCTTCTCGACGGTCTGGTCTCCATCGGATCGGCAGATTCGCAGGGGCGCTGCGAGCTGGGCGAGCCCACGCATCGAAGTCCCGAGATGCTCCACGTATGGCTGATCGATCACCCCGATGGCCCCTTCACCACCAGCATGATGATCGAACCGATGCTCCTGAAGCGGCTGATCGCAAAGCGCGACCGCGAACGCCCCGAGACGGCTCGTCCTTGAGCCCCCGGTTCTGATCCACGGCTCAGCCGGGTGATCGTGTCACTCGCCGGATTCGTCGCCGATCGGATTCCCGTCCGCATCGATGAGGTGCAGGTCGCCGAGCCCGAGCGCCTTCACGCCATCCTCGATCTCGCTGCGATCGCCGACGACGACCCAGATCAATGCTTCCGGCAGCAGCACCTCCTTCGCGGCGGCGATGACATCGGCGTCCGACAGGGCTCTCACCGAATCCGGATAGGTGTTCCAGTAGTCGTCCGGGTAGCCGTAGCGGACGATCTCGCCGATCGAGCCCATCACGGCGTCGTTCGTTTCCCAGCGGCCGGGTAGGGTGAGGGTCTTCTTGTCCTTCGCGCGCTGGACCTCGTCTTCGCTCGGAGGCCGGGTGCTCTCGATCTCCACGATCTCCTTGCGGATCTCAGCCAGGGACTCGGCGGTCTTGTCCGTCTGCACCTGGGCGTAGACGAAGAAGGGGCGCTGGCCCCGAGCGCTGTAGACGACGCTGTTGGCGCCGTAGGCCCAGTTCTTGTCCTCGCGCAGATTCATGTTGATGCGCGACATGAAGCTGCCGCCGAGCACCTGGTTCATCGACTCGATTGCGATCTCATCTGGATTCGACTTCGGGGGCGCGATGTGCCCCGCGATCACCATGGATTGGATCGAGTCCGGTCGATCGATCAGGTAGACCTGGCTCTCTTCCGCGGCAGCGATCGTGTCGATCTGCTTCTCGGAAAGGGGACCCGGCTTCCAGCGCTTGAATAGGGCTTCGAGCTTGGGGACGATTTCCTCGAGGGTGGTATCTCCCACTACGATCATCGTGGCGTTGTTGGGTTTGAACCAGGTCCGATGAAACTCGCGCAGGGCCTCGGGGGTGAGCTGCTCGACATCGGCCTCGGTTCCGGAGCCGGTGAAGGGCAGTGCGTAGGCGTGACCGTCGCCGTAGAGCACCTTGGGGAAGACCCGCAGCGCGATCTTGAAGGGTGTCACCTTCTCCCGCGCGATCCCGGCCAGCTGCTGCTGGCGAAGTCTGTCGAAATCCTGCTGGCTGAAGGCGGGGTTGAGGACGACGTCGGCGAAGAGCTCGAGCGAAGGGTCGAGGTTCTCCCGCAGGGCCGAGAGGCTCACCGAGGACATGTCGAGGTTCGAACCGGTGCCGAGCTCGGCGCCGAGCTCGTCGAGCCCTTCGCTGATCTCGAGCGCAGTGCGGCTCGAGGTTCCTTCATCGAGCATGTTGAGAGTGAGGCTCGCTGTCCCCGAGAGCTTGCCATGATCGGCGGCGTAGCCCGCGTCGAGCATCAGGTTGAAATCTACGATGGGAACGCTGTGGCGCTCGGCCAGAATGACTTCGAGCCCGTTCGAGAGGGTCGCGCGCTGGAGCTTCGGAAAGGCGACCTCGGGCGGCGGGCCGGATTCGGGCAGCGTGGAGCGATCGACCGGACTCTCGACGGTTCGGTACTGAGGATAGGGATGGATCTCGACGACGAGCACGCCGTCGTGGAGCCAGCGCCGGGCGGCGGTCTCGACGTCCTTCGTCGTCGCGCTCGCGATACGATTCATGCGTATCTTGTAGGCGTCGGGGCTTCCGCGATAGACCTCGCTCTGAGCCAGGATGTCGGACTTGCCCCCGAAGCCGCCGATCGCCTCGATGCCGCGGATGAAGCCCGCTCGGTCCTGGGTCTTGACCCGATCGAGCTCTCGCTTGGTGGGGCCCTTGTCGAGGAAGCGCTGAAGCTCCTCGTCCATCACCCGCTCGACCTCGGCGAGGTCCTGACCCGGCTGTGCCGTCGCCCACATCACGAAGAGGCCGCCGATCTCGCGCAGCCAGACGAATGCCGCAACGTCGGTCGCGATCTGCTCTGTATAGACGAGGCGCTTGTAGAGCCGCGAGGTCTTGCCGAGGGCCAGAACGCTGCTCGCGAGGTCGAGGTAGTCCGCCTCCGCGTTGCCGAGTTCGGGAATGTTCCAGACCTTGATGATCCGGGCTTGGGGGACGCGGTCGTTCATCACGACGCGCTTGGCTTCACCGCGCTCGGCGATCCAGGTCTGTGCATGGATGAGGGGAGGGCCGGCGGGGATGTCGCCGAAGTACTCGATGACCTTGCGGTGCACCTCCTCGGTATCGACATCACCCGCCACCGAGATCACCGCGTTGCTGGCGCCATAATAGGTCTTGAACCACTCCTTGACGTCATCCAGACTGGCGGCATCGAGGTGCTCCATCGAGCCGATCGTGGTCCATGAATACGGGTGGCCCATCGGGTATGCGTTTTCACCCAGTGTCATGAAGACCTTGCCGTAGGGCTGGTTCTCATTCTGACGCTTCTCGTTCTGCACGACTCCACGTTGCTCGTCGAGGCGCTCCTGCTGGATCGCGCCGAGTAGATGCCCCATGCGATCCGACTCCATCCAGAGCGCCAGGTCGAGGGCGGAGACCGGCACGTTCTGGAAGTAGTTGGTGCGATCGGCGTTGGTGGTCCCGTTCAGGCTCGTCGCGCCCACCCGCTCGAGGGGGCCGAAGTAGTCGTCATTGTGGTTCTCGCTTCCGTTGAACATCAGGTGCTCGAAGAGGTGGGCGAAGCCCGTCTTGTTCGGCTGCTCGTTCTTGGAGCCGACGTGGTACCAGACGTTGACGGCAACGATGGGCGCCTTGTGATCCTCATGAACGATCAGGGTGAGTCCGTTGTCGAGCACGAACTTCTGGAAGGGGATATCGAACTCCCCGGCTACATCGGTTTCGGCCGACGCGGCTCCGGACATCGTCGCGATGAAGAGGCAGGTGGCTGCCAGGAGGTTCAGGCTTCGCTTCATGATCGAGAGGTCTCCGTTTCGACGGTGCGTCGACGTTCGTCCAGTATTCTTCGATTCTTCTTCGCCGATCCGTCCAGTGCCGGGGTCCGATCGGCGACGGCGATCGGCTCTTCGTGCCGGACGGGTGAGCGGCGGGGCGCCATTGTAGGCGCTCGCAGGTGCTCCTCAAAATCCCGCCAACTCCTTTGAGGACGCACGGCTCCGAATGGTTCCTGCACTTGCCGTCAAGGATTTCCTCGATCGAGTCGATGAGGCACGTGAGGGAGGGAACGCATTCTCGTGGCTCGACGGGCGAAGATCGGAGAGATCCTGCTGCGCGCAGGTGTGATCGACGAGATGCAGCTGCGCTCCGCACTCGGGGAGCAGAAGCGCTGGGGCGGCCGGGTCGGCCTTGCGCTGATCAATCTCGGCTTCGTGACCGAGCGCGACCTCGTGCGCGCCGTTGCGACCCAGTTCGACATTCCCATCACCACGATCTCGGGCAAGCGCATCCCCCGAACGATACTGAGCCTCGTGACACCGGAGTTCGCCGAGGAGCACGTCTGCGTCCCCCTCTTCGTGCGCGAAGAGGGGGGGAGAGAGACCCTCTTCCTCGGCATGGACGATCCCGGCAACCTCGACGTCCTCGACGCGCTGAGCTTCAACATCGACATGCCGGTTCGTCCGGTGATGGTGGCTCCCTCGGAGATCTGCGAGGGACTCGATCGCTTCTATCGCGATTTCGGGTCCGCGTCCGCCCCAGACAAGAACGAAGAGGCCACAGATGACTTCAAGGAAGGCGTCGCCCTCGAAACGGAGGCTACAGTTGATCCGGTGGAGGTGAGCTCGGCCGCCCTTCGACCTACCGATCCGACACCTGGCGGGCAGCCTGCCGTGGTGCCACCGGCTATCCGGACCCTGGCACTGAGCCAGCTCCTGATCGAGAAGGGAATCCTGGATCGACAGGAGCTCGAGACCCGGATTCGAGCGCTGCAGGAAGTCTAGTAGCAACTCGCCTCTCCTGGATGGATGACCCGCGGCGATGCAGTATCGGCCGCGAGCCCGGCACGTCGTTCGGCTATTGACACTTTGCAAGGGCGCGGCGAAGCTGCCGGTCCCGTTCGGGATGGGAGATTCAGCATGAGACTCGAGTTCAAGATCGACCTGGACCAGATCAAGGTGCCGCGCTTCTCGGTCGAGGCGGTCGAAGGCATCGGCAAGCTGTTCACCCTCGCGACGCTCGTGCTGAACGTCCTCGATACCCGGGACAAGGTCGACATCGTCTTTCACGGCCTCAATCCCGAGGATCCCGATCGCAAGATCGACGGCTTCAAGGAGATCATGGAGAGCTGCGAGAGCGGCACCGATGTCGAGTACATCAAGGGTCGCTGCGGCCGCGTGCCCAGCTCCTCGAGCTACTTCCAGTGGCTCACCGTGGTGGCGAAGTCCTGATAGAGGAAGTGGATCAGGACGTACCCGAGGAAGTACCAGGGGAAGAAGTCCCAGAGGAAGAAGCACCAGAGGAAGAACGAGACGCGGAAACGCGCGGCTGATCTCTGTCCTCGAGACATCCCTCGCCCTGCCACGCGTTCTCGCGCTCCAGACTACGACGCACGATCTCCCTCCGATTCGCTTCCCGCGTCGCGCCGAGTGGCAGCGTCGCGAGGTAGAGATCCAGCACCCTCGAGCGCTGCGCGGACGAGATCTCCGTATCGCCGATCGAGGCATTGAGCTCTGCCAGGGATTGGATCCGCTGCTCGTCGCTGAGGCGTGGCCTGAATCGCACGCCCTCGAGATCGATCAGCGCGAGGTGCCTCTCCCCCTCCGCTCTGTCGCGGCTCTTCTCCAGCAGCAGGATGTGTGCCGCCTGCAGGTCTCCGTGCGTCACACCGGTACGATGCAGACGCACGACGAGACCCAGGAGAAGGTCGGGGAGCTCTCGAGGCGCGAGTGAATCGCCAAGTCCTTTCGAGTCGACGGGCCGGCCCGGGCGAAGGTCCTCGAGGATGACCAGGGATGACACGGGAACGCCGAGTCGGCGGCGCTCGACGTAGGCCAGGGGCAGGGCGGATCCGATTCCGCGAATCGCGAGGCCGTGTCCCGCCACCCAGGCTCGCCGTCCCGGGGAGCCGCGCACGACGTCTGCGAGCCGCTTGCGCAGGCTGGTCTTCACCACCTCCTTCACGACCACGCGCCGCCCGCCGACCTCGACGGCGCTGACCTGGGAGCGGTGGTCGCACTTGAGCAGCTCCGCTCCTCCCTCGCGTACTCTCCGCCGGTGCTCGTCGATCGCCTCCGCGACGGCACTCTCGGGGAAGGGGGCGAGGCGCATGCCGCGCGAGCCGTTGAAATCCACGAGCATCCGGTCGGGGCCGGGGTGGAGCGTGCGCCGGGTGCGCCCGCGGTAATAGCGGTAGGCGCGGGCTTCGGCCGCATCTCCGACTGCGCGCAGAGCCTCCCGCGCGGCCGCGCTCCGCCCCTCCTTCAGGCCGAGTGCAGCCATGCGAAAGCGCAGGCGGTCGCTGCGCGACATCCCCAGGTGTGCGAGTGAAAAGTCGAGGTCGCCCAGGTCGCGTAGACGAGCCTGCTGCGAGCGGGTTTCGAGTACGCGCTGCAGATCGATCAGGATGGCGCCCTGGGGACCAATCAGGATGTTGCCGACGTGGAGGTCCCGATGCACTGCGCCCGCATCGTGGAGCGCCGCCACCAGGCGGCCGGCCGCGGCCAGGTGGCGGCGCCGTTCGGCGCTCGGGGCCTTCAGGGCCTCAGTGAGGGGAAGGCCGTCGACGTAGCTCGTGACGACCACGCTCACTCGACCGGGAAGGTTCGCTCTTGCAAGCGCGCTGGGGACCGCGACGCCGCTATCGCTGAAGAGACGAAGGGCTCGCCACTCGCGTGCGGCGGGCGTCCTGCGAAGGGCCTGCTTGACGATCGATGCCAGCCACTTCCCAGGCGAATCGCGCCAGGCCGGCGTGCGGAAGGTCTTCACGACGATCCGGTCCGTCGGGAGGGCGCCGGAGGGACCCTCGGTTCTGCCTCCCAGCCGCGAGACTTGCCGCAGGGCATTCGAGGAGAGGACCTCCTCGACCTCCGGTGGGCGTGTTGTCCGGTCGCTCTCCTGGGAGTCGAGCCAGCGCTCGACTCGAGAGCAGAGTTTCGGATCTCCCTCGATCCAGCGACCCGTCACGAGCTGATCTTCCTGTAGAGGTTCCGCAGCCGGGCCACCTGCTCGCTCCAGTCGTATTGCATCGCGATCCCGCGAGCCGTCTCACCCATACGCTCGCGAGCTTCGGGCTCGCTCAGGGTCTCCATCGCGGCGGCGAAGCCCCGAGGGCCTTCGGCTCCCGGCACGATCAGACCGCCTCCCTCCAGCAGCTCGGCCGCGCCCGCGCGATCGCTCACGATGACGGGCCTCGCGGCGGCGGCGGCCTCGAGACAGACCATGCCGAAGGCGTCGTAACGGGTCGGCAGCAGCAAGCCATCGCAGGCCGCGAGCACGCGTTCGAGATCCGCTCGCAGGCCGAGAAAGTGAACACGCTCCGCGACTCCGAGCTTCTCGGCCAGGGATCGCCACGGCGAGGTGCGATCCCTTCCCGCGACCCAGAGCTGATGCTCGACAGCCCGCGGGTCGGCCAGGGCGGCGAGGGCGGTGTCGAGCCCCTTGCGGCGCCAACCCGAGCCCGCGAAGAGCCAGACCGGCGAGTCACCGGCCCGCCACTCGGAGCGCAGGGCGCTGCGGGCGTGAGCACTGGGGCCCGGAGCGAATCGCTCGAGGTCGACGCCGTAGGGGATGACGGGCATACGGTTGAAGGGAATGGCGAAGCGCGCGGCGATCTCGTCGCGCACCATCGTGGAGACACATTGGATGATCGATCGAGAGTCGGAGAAGATGCGCCGCTCGAGCGCGAGCTGCAGGGCGTGTCGGGGCGAGAGTCGGCGCAGCCGTGCCCCCCGCTTGCCATATACCTGTCTCATGTAGTCGGCATGGCTTCCGCCTCCGGCGTGGAAGACGTCCTGGCAGAGCGTGCGGCTGAACGAGTGTACGACGTCGCAGGGATGACGTTCGAGCTCGCGCCTTGCCCGCAGCGCGAAGCTGCCCACCCGAAGCGGCTGCCAGAACTCGGGAACAGGGAGGCGATGGAGCTGGACTCCCGCTGCGGCCTGCGCCCGGCGGGCGTAGACGTGTACCTCGTCGCCGGCGCGCACGAGCTCCCGGGCCACATTCCACACCGCGTACTCGACGCCGCCGCCCGCCGGCTCGAAGCGCTCGACGACGAGCCCGACGCGCATCGTCCTGCTAGCCCGAATTATTCATGAAGCTCGTCGCGAGGGCGGCAGGATTGTTGCAGTTTCGGGGCCCTCGGAGCGGAGTCGAGCGCGGGTCAGCTTTGCTGGCCGGGCGCAAGCAACGCATTGCGTCGCCGCCGAGGCGTGATCTTGCTACGTCGAGGATCGACGCAGCGAGAAGGTCCCGAGAATGCAGTGCCATTGCCGTCCGCAGTAGAGTGCTCATGAATAATCCGGGCTGAGGCTCAGTAGTTCGATTGCACCCGGCGGCGCGAGAACCAGGCGCCTCCGAAAATCACCGCGCCGTAGGCGGCGGTATCGGAGAGACGAGAAGGAGGGGGAGACTGACAGCCGCCGATGGGGCAGTAGGCCCCGGGTCGGGAGGCGGCTTCGCTCGCCCGACCCGGTTTGGAATCCGTCGGGGTCGGCAGCGGGCTCGGGCCGACGAGGAGGTCGTCGTTGCGGTCATCGTCGAGGACGATCCCTGAAGCGGAGAGCGTGGCCCCGTCCGGGTTCGTGAGCGCCGGATCAACGGGGAGCGACGCCGCAATGGCCGGCATCGCCCCGGAGCTGAGGAGCATTGCCAGCAAGAGGATCCGAGCGAGCCCGGTCGTGGCTCCAACGGCCCGATCGGCGTGGCACGAGAGCCGGGAACCACACGCTTCATTCGGTTGTCGAATCGGGCTCAACCTTCGCATTACGCAGAGGATACCCCTCCCCCGGTTCGGCCCGCCAGAAGCATCACTCGTGCATCGGGGGAACGCGGTCTCCATTCGGCCGCAGTCCGGTAGCAAAACAGGTACAGATGTCGTTAGTATTCCGCGCGATTTCGAGGAGAACAAAGCCCTTGCACCAGAAGATCTCCAAACCGGGCCCTCCCGGCCCCGCGGGAGTCGCCGGATGAGCGCCATCGAAGCGGTCAACCTCAGCAAACGCTATGGCGACATCGAGGCCGTGAGTGATCTCTGCTTCGAGATCCAGCCCGGCGAGGTGGTGGGCTTCCTCGGCCCGAACGGGGCGGGCAAGACCACCAGCATGCGCATGCTGACCGGCTACCTGCCGGCCTCGAACGGCACCGCGCGCATCGACGGTCACGATATCTTCCGCGATCCGATGGCGGCGCGCCGGGCGATCGGATACCTGCCGGAGACCCCTCCGCTCTATCCGGAGATGAGCGTCGAGGGCTATCTCGGCTTCGTCGCTCGGCTGAAGGATGTGCCGCGCAAGCGAAGAAGGGGCGCGGTCGATCACGCGATCGAGCGCTGCGGGCTCACGGAGGTGCGGCGAAGGGTGATCGCCGATCTCTCGAAGGGTTTCCGCCAGCGCGTCGGGCTCGCCCAGGCGATCGTTCACGATCCCCCCGTACTGATTCTCGACGAGCCGACGGTGGGCCTCGACCCGATCCAGGTGCGCGAGATCCGCAGTCTGATCGCCGACCTCACGTCGCCGGATCAGGGCGCGACACGTCACACGGTGATCCTCTCGACCCACATCCTCAACGAGGTCGAGGCGATCTGTCAGCGCATCATCCTGATCAACCGGGGACGCAAGGTGGTCGACCAGCCCCTCGCCGAGCTGACCAGGGGCGGGCAATCCCTCGAGGAGGTCTTCGCTCGCATGACCTCGCGCGACGACACCCGCGAGGCGGCCGCCGACGACTCGTCCGGCGAGCCCGCAGGGGCGACGCCGTGAAGCACGTGGCCGCCATCGCCGAGCGCGAGTTCAAATCCCTCTTCGTCTCGCCGGTCGCCTACGTGGTGCTGACCCTCTGGGCCGTGCTGGCGGGGACCTTCTTTCTCTCGAGCTTGATTGCATTCGACCAGCAGCTCATGCAGGCGACCCAGATGGGGGCCACGGAATATCTCGAGCGCATGAACCTCAACGACGACCTGCTCGCCCCCTTTTACGGATCGATGTGGATCGTGCTGCTGTTCATGATTCCGGCCGTGACGATGGGGCTCTTCGCCGCCGAGAAGGCGAATGGAACCGACGAGCTCCTGCTCACGAGTCCGGTCGGGATCGCAGAGGTGGTGGTCGGGAAGTATCTGGCCGGGGCGGCGTTCGTCCTCATCATGATGGCGATCGTCGCGTTCTTCCCCGGCATTCTCTTCGCCTACGGGGATCCCGAGCTGGGCAAGACGGCGAGCGGCCTGCTCGGGCTTCTGCTCGTGAGCCTCGCCTACGTGGCCGTCGGCGCCTTCGCCTCTTCGCTCACGAAGAACCAGCTGATCGCCTTCATGCTCACGATGGTGCTGCTCCTGGTGCTGGGGCTGATGCTCCCGATGATCGTCGAGATCGGCCTGGGGGCGGATTCGGGAGGCGGAGGGATCGGTCTGGGGCCGACGATGCGATACATCTCGACGGGGGGGCACTACGAGAGGCTGCTCACCGGCGTGGTCGATAGCGCCGATCTCGCTTACTTCGCGGTGGTGATCGCGATCTGTCTGCTGCTCGCAAAGGCTTCACTCGAGTCGGTGAGGTGGCGTTGACGTGAAGGGCTGGCCTGCACTCTTGGGCGCCCTCGGCGCCGTCGTATTCGGCTTTGGATTTCTCAGCCTGATCCTCTGGGCCTTCCAGCCGGCGGCGGACCTCCGCTGGGTGATTGGCAACCTTGCGGTCGGCCTCGTTCTGATCCTCGGCTCGCTGGTGTCGAGCGTCGATACCCTTCGCGAACGGATGCACAGCGGTGAGGCCCAACGCGTCGGTCGCTACGGAAGCAGCGCCGTCATGGGCACCGTGCTCAGTATCGCGATCCTCTGTGGTATCGCCTTTCTCACCACCCGCCACAGCGTGCGCTACGACTGGTCGGAGCAGAAGATCAACACCCTCTCGGACCAGACCCTCGAGCTGCTCGCCCGCCTCGAGCGCGACGTCGAGATGACGGCCTTCTTCAACGCGGCGGAGTCGCCCCCGGTGCGAAACCTGCTCGAGCGCTATGTCGACGCGAGCGAGCGTGTCTCCCTCACCTTCGCCGACCCGAATCAGCGGCCGGACCTGATCGAGGCCTATGGAATCGACCCCTCGAGCCTGACTCGCGGCCTGGTTCGCATCGCGCTGGGCGAGGATTCCCTCGAGCTCGATCAGTTCAGCGAGTCCGAGATCACGAACGCGCTGCTGAAGCTGATCCAGAGCGAGGGCCGCCGGATCGTCTTTCTCGAAGG